>CASBQM010000057.1 GCA_949127645.1 Synechococcales cyanobacterium PMM_0036 | reverse complement strand
TCAGGATGGTGGTGCCGTTGTTGCTGGGCCGAGCGCTCCAGTTCACTGACTTGTTGCCATAACTCCCAGAGGGCAGTTGCACTTAGACCAATCATTCGCCTCCCCGCTTCGGGACGGGCATTGACCCAATGCAAGATTCGGTTAAAGAAGCTCTGATCCATAATTTGTACTAGTGACGGGGGCTTTACTCATTCTCCCACCTCTGCTTATTCTTGAAGAGGTCTAATAGAGGGGATTTCACTCAGCGACATGAATTTGTCTTGATGTCATTTAATTTGGCACTGTACACCACAAGCAATCTGTTTTGCAAAGGGAAGATTGCTACGTTAGTGAAATTGAGTTTGATTATTTACAGATACGCTGTACGTTTTGAAAAGGAAAAATTGAGCGATCGTATTGGTCGAGCGCATTGACCGATCGCAGCCATTTTGCGGCAAGCCTTAAGTTCTGAGTTAACTCTACGATCTTGAGTAGTCATAATGGGAGTGCTGTTGCATACTGTTGAACATCACGCAAAGTTTGCGATCGCAACTGAAGGAGAGAAAGCGGATCAGGCATGAGGCGATTTTCAAATCTTAGTCGATCGCAATCGACGAGTGTTATGTGTGCATCTGGTACAAATGTGGAAGTAGGTTTGGCAATACTGCAAACCCTGATTCAGCAGAGCTTGGTTTAACCGTTAGGACAGAATAACAGCGTTTAGCCTTAGCTGTTTTTCCTTCTCTGGCCATAACTCTTAAAGGAGGAAACAATGCAACTAGGTGTCGTTGGGTTGGGGCGCATGGGCGCAAATATTGTCCGCCGCTTATTGAGAAATGGGCATGACTGTGTGGTTTTTAACCGCACACCTGAAAAAGTAACGCAATTAGCTGCAGAAGGGGCAAAGGGCGCTTACACCCTTGATGTTTTTGTTGAAAAACTAGCGAAGCCTCGTGCCATCTGGCTAATGCTGCCTGCTGGAGAGCCAACTGAACAGATGGTTAAGGAATTGGCTCAAAAGCTGGCACCCGGAGACATGCTGATTGATGGCGGCAATTCTTATTACCTTGACGATATTCGGCGATCGAATGATCTGGTTCAGAAAGGCATTCACTATTTGGATGTGGGAACTAGCGGCGGAGTGTGGGGTCTGGAGCGAGGGTATTGCATGATGATTGGGGGAGAGCGAGGGGTGGTTCAGCATCTTGACCCCATCTTTAAGACATTGGCTCCGGGGCGGGGCGATATTTCTCGCACCCCTGGACGGGAAAAGGTCAGCAGCACGGCGGAGGAAGGCTATTTGCACTGTGGATCAAATGGAGCCGGGCACTTCGTCAAGATGGTACACAACGGCATCGAATATGGGTTGATGGCAGCCTACGCAGAAGGATTCAATATTCTGTATCATGCCAATGTGGGTAAGCAGAATCGGGATACCAATGCTGAAACGACTCCACTCCGCAATCCTGAACATTATCAGTATGATTTTCATCTGCCTGACATTGCCGAAGTATGGCGCCGGGGAAGTGTCATTGCATCGTGGCTACTAGATTTGACGGCAATCGCCCTACTCAAGCAACCTGATCTGGCAAATTTTACGGGTTCTGTATCAGATTCGGGTGAAGGACGCTGGACGATTACAGCCGCCATTGACGAAGGTACTCCTGTCCCTGTGCTGAGTGCAGCCCTATATCAGCGGCTTAGTTCGCGAGGTGAAAGTGATTTTGCTGATAAGCTGCTATCTGCAATGCGGTTCCAGTTTGGTGGACATATTGAGCAATAGGCGGAGACAAAATCATGACTGTTGCAGTGAATGCTAATTCAGCAGCTGCCCATATACCAGAACCCTTCACGATCGTTATTTTGGCGCTGTTGAAGACTTGACCAAGCGTTTATTGATGCCCGTACTTTATAACCTGACACGCTCCTGACAAAGTTTTTTGTCTCAGAGTTTTGTGGCAATCCTATAATTGATGGTAGGCTCATGACACTCATCGGGAGAGTTCTATGATTGCCCTACCTGGAGTTGCTGTTCAACGCAAAATCTACGAGAGTGCAGCTTCTTTGGTGTACCGAGGGATCAGGGAGCAGGACGATCGAGCGATCGTCATCAAACTGCTCAAACAAGATTACCCCTCTTCTCAAGAATTAATTCGCTACAAGCAAGAATATGAAATTACTCGTTCCCTTAACCTAGAAGGGGTCGTCAAGGCACACAGCCAGCAGGATTATCAACGCACACTTTTTATTCTCTTAGAAGACTTTGGCGGTGAGTCCTTAGAGCACTGGATGCAGCAGCGTCCAGACTTCTGCCCTATACCTTTAACCAGGTTTCTGCAGCTTGCGATCGACTTGACGGACATTTTGGGCAGAATCCATGCCGCCAACGTCATTCACAAGGATATCAATCCTGGAAACATTGTCCTTAATCTGGAGACTGGCGTAGTCAAAATCATTGACTTTGGGATTGCGACGCAGTTTAGTCGCACCAATCCAACCTTCAAAAGTCCCCATGTCTTAGAAGGCACCCTTGCCTACCTGTCTCCAGAGCAAACCGGGCGCATGAACCGCTTGCTCGATTACCGCACTGATTTTTACTCGCTGGGTGTCACGTTCTATCAACTGTTAACTGGACAACTGCCGTTTCCCACAACGGACATACTAGAGTTAGTCCATTGCCATATTGCTAAACAGCCTGTGCCGCCTGACGAACTGAATACAGATATCCTTAAACCCGTTTCAGATATCATTTTGAAACTGATGGCAAAAAATGCAGAGGATCGCTATCAGAGCGCCTGGGGCATCAAGGCAGATTTAGAACACTGTATTCATCAACTCGAAACAACAGGTCAGATTCATAGCATTCAACTGGCACTTCAAGACGTTTCTGACCAGTTTCAAATTTCTCAAAGACTATACGGGCGTGAGGTAGAGATTAGAGCATTATTAGCAGCGTTTGACAGAGTAGCCAGACGAGAGAATGCAGAAAATTCTCGATTCAACGTTGAAATGATGTTGATCTCTGGCTATGCTGGCATTGGCAAATCTGCATTAGTGCAGGAACTCCATAAACCGATCACGGCGGAACGCGGCTATTTTATTTCAGGTAAATTTGACCAGTTTCAGCGCAATATTCCCTACAGCGCGATCGTGGATGCCCTACAAAAACTGGTGCAACAATTGCTCAGTGAACCTGACGAACAACTGCAAAAATGGCGATCGTGCCTGCTCACGGCTTCGGGCAGCAACGGACAGCTCATCATTGATGTGATCCCAGAGGTTGAGCTGATTATTGGCAAGCAGCCTCCTGTACCGGAAGTTGGTGCAACAGAAGCTCAAAATCGTTTCAACCGAGTCTTTCAGCAGTTCATTCGGGTATTTTGTTCAGAGGAACATCCCCTCATAATCTTCCTTGATGATTTACAGTGGATTGACTCTGCCACGTTGAAGTTAATCGAACTGATGTTGTTGGATGAGCAAGCCCAATCGCTCTTTTTGATTGGAGCGTATCGAGATAATGAAGTGCATCCAACCCATCTACTGGCACTAACGCTGGAGCGGTTGCGCCAACAGGGGGCAGTGCTTCAGGAGATTGTTCTGGCACCCTTAACGCTGGAGCCGTTAAGCCAGTTGATTGCTGAGACACTACATCGGGATGTTGACTCCGTTCGTGCTTTAGCTGAGTTAGTGCTGCGTAAAACCGAGGGAAACCCTTTCTTTGTCAACGAATTTTTGCGGATGCTGCATAGCGAACATTGGTTGACCTTTAATACTGAGCAGCGAAGCTGGCAGTGGAACATGGCGCAGATTCAAGCCCAAAACAGCACTGATAATGTGGTGGAGTTGATGCTAACTAAGTTGAAGAAGCTACCAGAGGTCACGCAGCAAATTCTCCGGTTAGCCGCTTGTATCGGTGCTGAATTTGATTTGGAGACATTAGCGATCGTTTGTGAGCAAGCCCCTAAAGCAATTTTCGTGGATTTACTGACAGCAGTAGAAGCTGGATTAATTCAGCCTCTCTCTGAATTAGATGAGAACCTGTTGATTCAGCATTACAAGTTTTCGCACGATCGCGTACAGCAAGCCGCCTATACCTTAATTGATGAGTCACAAAGACAAATAGTCCATCTCCAAATTGGTCGCAATTTACTCGAAAAGATTTTATCAGAGTCACTGTCACACTGGTTGTTTAAAATCGTTAATCATCTCAATTATGGTATTGAGCTTGTCACCGACCAAGCAGAACGAAATGAAATTGCCAAACTGAATTTGATGGCAGGTCAGAAAGCAAAGGGGGCGATCGCTTACAGTACAGCAAAAAACTATTTAGCGACAGGGCGAACATGGCTAGCAGCGTCTAGCTGGCAAACCAACTACGAGTTGACGTTGACATTATATATAGAAACAGCAGAAGTTTCGTACTTATGTGGTGATTTTGAGCAAGTAGAAAATTGGGCAGCGATTGTTCTACAAGAAGCCAGGACGGTTCTCGACAGCATAAAAGTTTATGAAGTCAAGATTCGAACGGATATTGCACAGAGTCGACTATTAGAGGCAATCAATATTGCACTGCAAGTTTTGTGGCAACTAGGAGTTAGTTTCCCTGAGACACCCAGACAGGAGGATATTCAGCTTGAACTAGACGCAATCACATCTCGCTTGAGTGAGAAACTGACTAAGGACTTGATCCATTTGCCACAAATGGCCGAGCCGGACAAGTTGGCGGCAATGCGAATTCTATCCAGCATTACGATTGCCGCATATGTTGCCGCTCCTGATTTGATGCCTCTACTTGTATTCACACAAGTCAACTTGTCAATCCAATACGGTACTTCTTTTGTATCTCCCTTTGCCTATGCCTTTTATGGGTTAATCCTTTGCGGGAAGGTCGGAGATATTGAGACTGGCTATGAGTTTGGACAGCTTGCACTAAGTCTATTATCCCATTCTAAGACCCATTCGCTTAGAGCTAGAACATTACTCATCGTAAATAACTTCATCATTCATTGGAAAGCGCTTCTCAAAGATACATTGCAACCCTTACTAGAAGCCTATCAAAGTGGACTGGAAACTGGAGATTTAGAATTTGCTGCCTACTGTGTTCATTGTTATTGCTTTCAATTCTATGCAGTTGGGAAGGAACTCGCGGAGGTTGAACGCGAGATAGCGACATACAATGAAACAATCCATCAAATTAAACAGGAAGCACCACTAACCTGGAATCAAATATATCAGCAGGCAATCGCAAACCTGATGGGATGCTCGGTCAATCCAATCCGCCTAGTTGGCAAATTCTACAATGAGGAGGATGGATTGCCACAACATGAAGCAGCAAATGATGGAACTGCAATCTTTGATGTCTACTTCAATAAACTTTTCCTGTGCTATCACTTTTCCAAGTATGCTCAGGCAGTTGAAAACTCAACCATAGCGGAACGATATCTGATCCGAATAACAGGCACACCTGTTGCTCCTTTTTACTATCTATATGATTCCCTGGCAAGACTCGCGATATACTCCGAAAGCAGCGCTCAAGTGCAGGAGGAACTCCTCGAAAAAGTTACGGTTAGTCAGGAGAAAATGAAGCAATGGGCACAATATGCACCCATGAATTGTTTGCATAAGTATCATCTCGTTGAGGCAGAGAAAGCACAAATTCTGGGTCAGATGCTTGAGGCAGAGGAGTTCTATGAACAAGCGATTCAAGGGGCTAGAGAAAATGAGTATTTGCAAGAAGAAGCATTAGCATATGAATTAGCCGCCAAACATTACTTAACTCGTGGTAGAGAAAAGTTTGCCCAACTCTACATGAAGGAAGCTCACTATTGCTATGAACGATGGGGAGCAATGGCAAAGATTAAAGATTTAGAAACTCGCTATCCGCAGCTATTTCCTCAGTCATCCAATGTAGTTTCTACACCAGTTCGCACCACGACTGGAACCACCTCTAATACCTCACACATCGCTTTTGACTTGGTGGCGGTGATGAAAGCAGCTCAAGCGATTTCGAGCGAAATTGAACTGGAACAGTTGCTTACTTCCTTGATGCAAATCTTAATCGAGAATGCTGGAGCACAAACTGGATGCTTGCTTTTAGAAAACTCAGGAGAATGGGTGATTGAGGCTGCTTGTGAACTCAACGATGGTGAAGCTGCCTGTGTTACGCGATCGCTACAGTCGATTCCAATGACAAATCAACTGCCCAAATCAATTATTCAGTATGTGATTCGCACTCATGAATCTATTATCCTCAATGATGCAACTCGTGAAGGTGATTTTATCAATGAGCCATACATTCAGCACAATCAAACTCAGTCACTGCTTTGTTTGCCACTGTTGAATCAAAGTAAGCTTGTTGGCGTGTTGTATCTAGAGAATCAACTAGCAACTGGAGTTTTTACACC
>CASBQM010000056.1 GCA_949127645.1 Synechococcales cyanobacterium PMM_0036 | reverse complement strand
AGCCAAAGGTGATGGGTTCGGCATGGATACCGTGCGATCGCCCAATCATCACCGTATCCCGATGCTGCTGCGCCTGATAGCGAATTGCCTGAATTAGCCGCTCCACATGGGTCATAATCACATCCAGACTAGCGACGAGCTGTAGCGCTAGAGCCGTATCCAGCACATCGGAGCTAGTCATGCCCAAATGGATGTAGCGTCCTGCCTCTCCCACATACTCATTGACGTTGGTGAGGAAGGCAATCATGTCATGCTTGACTTCCTTCTCGATCTCCAGCACCCGCGCTGCGTCAAAATTCGCCTTCGCCTTGATCGTTTCCACTGCCTCAGCGGGAATATAGCCTAGCTCTGCCTGTGCCTCACACACGGCAATTTCTACTTGCAGCCAGGTTTTCAGCTTATAGTTTTCTGTCCACAAATCGCCCATTTCGGGCAGGGTGTAGCGATCGATCAAGGTTCATGCCCAAATACAACCGACAATTGTACAACTTTGAAGGGTTGGAGAAGCGATCGCCCTTCAAACCCTATCGCTGAATCTGTTCTCTCTGATCGCAGGACACAAGCATAGCTAGACGCGAGGCTTTTGCAGCTAGTTGAGCTAGTCAATGCCCCATCTCTTAGCCCATTGAGTAGTTGCGGGATACGCAACTACTCAATGGGCTACAAATTGTCTCTTAAGCAGGTTTCAAGGCTTACTGTTTTGAGCTGGACTAAATTTGGACTAAGTTTTACTAGGCTTTACCAGGGGTATAGTTGCCTTCACCCACTCCGGCACTTGCTCGATTTCCATCTGTGTCACCATCAAACTAGTTACAGCTCGGACTGAATGTGACCCGACCGCCAGCATTGCTACTCCTCTTTCTCGAAGCCGATCGACCAGAATTTGAGCAGATACTTCTGGAGTATGAAACACCACTAGATTAGTCTCTATCCGTTCGGGACTGATCTCCACCCCTTCAATCTGGCTTAAGTTCTCTGCCAAAATCTTTGCGTTCCTATGATCTTCCACCAGTCGATCGCGCTGATATTGCAGTCCGTAGAGCGCGCCCGCTGCCATCATGCCCACTTGCCGCATCCCCCCACCAAACATCTTGCGAAACCGCCGTGCCCGCGCCATCTTCTCCCCTGAACCCAACAGCGCCGACCCCATAGGAGCGCCTAGCCCTTTCGAGAAACACACGCTCACCGTATCAAAAGGCTTCGCGTAAGCCACCTCAGAAATTCCTGTCGCCACGCAAGCATTCCAAAATCTCGCGCCATCCAGATGCAAAAGCAACCCCTGCTCCTGGCAAACCTGCGCGATCGCCTCTATCTCCGTCAGTGGAAAAATTTTGCCGCCCCCTCGATTGTGCGTGTTCTCCAAACACACCAACTTTGTTTTAGGAAAATGTGCATCTTCTGGACGTAACACCTGTCGTACATCCGCAGCCGTAAAAATGCCGCGATCGCCCTTCACCAAACGACATGACACCCCCGACAGAGCCGCCGGAGCGCCGCCCTCATAGTAATAAATATGCGCCTCTGACTCCAGAATCACCTCATCTCCAGGCTCAGTATGCACCCGGAGCGCAATCTGATTAGTCATCGTGCCTGAAGGCATAAACACCGCCGCCTCTTTGCCCAACAGTTCCGCCACATATTCCTCCAGTGCGTTCACCGTCGGATCATCCCCAAATACATCATCCCCCACTGCCGCAGTGGCGATCGCCTCTCGCATTGCCGCCGTTGGCTGAGTCACCGTATCGCTACGCAAGTCAATCATAAAGTTCCTTAAATTACAGATTTATCTCTACAGCGATCCTAAGTCGGTCACGCTTTTTGAATGCGCTTTTTGAACGTTATTTTCCAGCAGCAGCAAGACGGCAAAATTGTATTAATTCGAGACTCAAGCATCTTAAAATAGGTCTTTTTATGAGACTCGTTAATCTTATCTTTAGTCTTACTAAAAGATGTGTAAGTCTCATTTGAGAAGAGTTTTTATCTCTAAGAGCTGCTGCAAGCGTGAATTTAACTTCAGACAAAAATAGCTTCAGAGAAATACGCGATCGCTATCTTGATTGCCAAAGTAAATCGCCAAAGTAAATCGCCAAAGTAAATCACTAAAGCAAAAAGAACAGCAAAAAGCTAGGAGTACAGGTATCAGTCCTATACAACCATTAATTCAAATTAGGTATCGCATCCGTTCACACTGCGTCAGTCTAACTGTGCCGCCGCAGGAAAAATTTCTGAAATTCCACTGCCCAAAACCCGATCGTGCTGAGGCTCAAACAAATAGCCAAGTCCTCAAGTGGCAAAGTCTGAGTATGAAAAAATTCCTGCATCCAAGGCACATAGATAACGGCAATTTGCAGCACAAAAGTCGTCGCAACAGCGATTAGCATCGGCTTATTGGTCAAAAATCCGCGACGCATGAGCAGTTCTCGATCGGAGCGCATAGCAAACGCCAGACTCATCCGAGAAAAGGCAAGCGTGGCAAAGACCAAAGTCTGCCAATTTTGCCAGCCAGAAGTAAAGCCATGATAGCCCAGCCACAAGAACGCAGCTCCCATCAATGTCCCCACCCAAATAATATCTCTGCCAATACCTCGACTAAAAACGCTCTCACCCGGCGGATAGGGTGGACGCTTCATGACATTATCTTCAGCAGGTTCCACGCTCAGAGCGATCGCCAATAGCCCATCCGCCAGTAGATTAATCCAGAGAATCTGAATGGGCTGAAGCGGTAACGGCATCGCCAACAAAGGTGCGAACAGCATAATGACCACACCGCTCACGTTGCCCGTCAAGCTATAGCGAATGAATTTGCGAATATTATCGTATATGACCCTCCCCTCTTCTACAGCCGCCACGATCGTCGAAAAATTATCGTTAAGCAGCACCATATCAGCAGCCTCCTTAGCGACATCAGTTCCGGCAATCCCCATTGCCACGCCAATGTCAGCCTTGCTCAAGGCAGGCGCATCATTAACTCCATCTCCCGTCATGGAAACGATCTGCCCCCGATTTTTCAGCGCCTCCACAATCCTCAGCTTCTGATCCGGCGAGACCCGCGCATATACCGAAACCGATTCCACCTGATCTTCTAGCTGTGCAGCCGAGAGTTGTGAAATTTGTTGCCCGGTCAAGTATTTTCCATCTTTAGAAATGGTCAACTCTTCAGCGATATGTTGCGCCATCAGCGGATGATCGCCCGTAATCATCACAGTCCGAAGGCCCGCCTCAGCGCAAGTTTGCACGGCTTGCTTAGCTTCCGGTCGCGCTGGATCAAGCATCCCCACCAGTCCCACATAGGTCAAGTCTTGCTCGATCGCTCCCTGCGACCCTCTCTCCGGCAACTCCTGAAGCAACCGAAACGTTATGCCCAAAACCCGCGTTCCAGACGCAGCTAGTCTGTCGTTCGCCTCTCGAATCCGTTTCTCCCAGCCTGCATCTAGCGGCTCAGCCCGATCGCCCGTCCAGACTCGACTCGACTGTTGCAGCAATCCATCGACCGCTCCTTTCGTAAACACAATATAAGGAGTAGACAGTCGAGCAAGACTGCTGAGCTGATTTTCCAGAGGAGACGACCCCTTCACAGGGCTGAATCGGTGAATCGTACTCATGCGCTTGCGATCGGAGTCAAAAGGAACTTCTGCCACACGCGGAAAAAGCTGTTCCAGCGCAGACTTCTCCAAACCCATCCGATCCGCCGCCACCACCAGCGCAATTTCGGTTGGATCACCGATCGCCCTAGGTGCCCCATCCTCAGATTCCGAACTGTCAGCAGCATCCCCGGCAGCAAGCATGGCATTATTGCACAGAGCGCTACCCACCAAGGTTAGGGCGATCGGCGAATCCAGCTCCGAACCCGATCCGGGCTGAATAGTGGACTCCTGACCATCTATCAATGAAGTCACCTGAGCAAAGCTCTCCTTCAGATCGACCCGATGTCCAGCCAGCGCCAGAATCGTCACCGTCATGCGGTTTTCAGTCAATGTTCCGGTCTTGTCAGAACAAATCGTCGTGACAGAGCCAAGCGTTTCCACAGCAGGCAGCTTCCGGATTAGCGCCTGTCGCTTCAGCATCCGCCGCGCCCCGATCGCCAGCGCAATCGTCACCACGGCGGGCAGCCCCTCTGGAATCACCGCCACGGCAAGACTCACAGCCGTCAGAAACATATCATTAAAATTTTCCCCTCGCAGCAGCCCAAACGCAAAAATGACCGCCACCAGAGCGATCGCCGCCAATGCCAGCCGCTTGCCCAACTGATCCAAGCGCTTCTGCAAAGGAGTTTGTTCTTGCTCAACCGACTGCATTGAATCCGCAATCTTGCCCAGCTCCGTACCCATACCCGTCTCGGTAACGACCGCCTTACCGCGCCCGTAGGTCGCAATAGTGCCCATAAACACCATGTTGTAGCGATCGCCCAGCGGCAAATCATTACCCGATAGAACATCCGCACTTTTTTCGATCGCCAGCGCCTCTCCCGTAAAAGCAGACTCTTGGGTGCGCAGATTAATGCTCTCTAGCAACCGACCATCTGCCGGAATCTGATCGCCGTCCTCAATTTGAATCAAGTCGCCCACCACCAGATCACGAGCCTCAAGCGACTGCCACTCCTGCGATCGACAGACTCGTGCCTTGGGCATCGCCATCTTTTTCAGCGCCGCAAACTCTTTACCCGCCCGGTACTCCTGCGTAAAGCCCAAAATGGCATTGAAGACAACGATCGCCATAATCGCAATCGCATCCTCCAAATCGCCCAGCAGCGCCGACACTACAGCCGCCACGATCAGCACCACCACCGTTGTAGCAATCAACTGTTCCCACAGCATCAGCCAAGGACTTTTGGGAGGCTTCGCTGTCAGTTCATTTGCGCCTTTCTGCGACAAGCGCTGATTAGCCTCAGCCATACTTAGCCCGATAACGCTATCTGTGCCAAGCTGCTGCACGACCTGAGCCGCTTCAAGCTGATACCAATCACTCATGAGCTTGTAAAGATGGGAAATGTTCGCCACCTAGATTAGATCACAAGTGCCTTTAACGCTTCTGGCTAGAGAGCGAGATCTCGCACTGAGCGATCGCTCTTTACAACAGGCTGAAATTTAACAGGCTGAGATTTAACAAGTTGAAATCTTACTTTCTTGAAGCTCTTTACAATTCTTAAATATCGCGTTACATTTATTTATATAAGAGCCAGAAGCAATCTAACCAAAGCGAGGAAGAGCCATGAGAAGCGGTGTTGTGACTGAAGAGCAAGGCAGACAGAATATTTACGCGGTCGAACCTCAAGTGTACGTAGACGCTGAGTCTCGCTTTGGGTTTACCGAGTATGCCGAGAAGCTAAATGGACGCTTAGCAATGATTGGCTTTGTATCAACCTTGGCACTAGAGATTGTGACTGGGCATGGTCTTCTTAACTTACTCTCCAGCTTGTAGTTTTTTAGCTCCACGAGAAAGCCTTCGTTAGCTTCATCTCCCAATTTTGTAAGGCTCTGGCTGGCAGTAATGTCAGTCAGAGCTTTTTAATGGGTGCATCCATAACTATTGAAAAGAAGACCGCATCTGGGAACTGTAAGATTGGAAATCTTTAAGACGGCAGATGAATGCTACCCAAGAGCCATGGAATTTTTAAGACCTGATTGGATAGCGTTCTGCAACCAGGTCTTTCTTCAGAGGAAAACCGCATGGGTCAGACGATCGCTCCCCCCTCCGACAGCTTTGGCTAATGCTCTTCAGCTTTTTAGTTGTGACAATCGCCTTAGCAAACAGCTTTTGTAGAGTCCAGATTGGTCGCCTACGAGATTGTTGGCAGAAGCCGATACAGCGCTATATCAGGCTAAAACTAGTGGATGCGATCGCTATGTCATTCGCCTTTAATTCTGGGCATTGCTCAATGTCGGTATGATTTACCCATCCTGTGGGAAGCAAGCTAGATCCCCAGACCCCACTTCACGCGCATATTCGCTTCTCACAGCAAATTTTCTGTTGCCGCCCGGTTTCGCACCGCTCGAAACATCCCGAATCGGCAAAGACCTGTGCCGAATGCCAACCGCATGAGTAAAAGCGTCGGCACTTCTCGCAGAGATTTGATAAAACCCGACAAACCAAACTGCACCAAGCCTTTAGGGCGAATCACGCCTTGCCAGATAGAATCAAGCCACGAAGGCAGGGTTTGTTTTGTCCAGTCATCAGTGACCACTTCATTCTGGACGAATCCCGTTGCCTCCAAAAGCTCAGCAAATCCCTCAATACTGGCAAATTCCGGATGAGACCACTGATCAAGTAACTGCTGCATCACGGGCTTTTCCCAAAAATTGAGCGGCTTCCGGCGATCGTCTCGCTGATTCCAATCGGCAACAACCAGCACGCCTCCCGGCTTGAGGACGCGCATCAGCTCTCTGGCAAACACCGCTTTGTCAGGCATATGAGGTCCGGCTTCAATCGACCAAACCACATCAAAACTTGCATTCGCAAACGAGAGCGCCATCGCATCATCCACTAAGAACTGAGCATTTAGCCCCTTGGGCGTGAGCTTTTGCGCCCGTTCCACCTGCTGAGGGCTAATAGTAATACCAGTGACGGCAAACCCATAATCCTGCGCCAAAATTCGGCTACTGCCACCAATGCCACAGCCCACGTCTAGGACGGTTGTGCCGGGAGGCAATTTATCCAACTCACCCCAGCGAACCATTTCATGCACAAAGTCAGCTTTAGCAGCCAGAAACCCCTTCTGTCGCGGCGGCAAACCGTAGTGACCTAGGTGAATATGCTCGCCCCAGTAAAACTCCAAAATGCCGTCTTCCGTCCACTCATCGTAGGAATTGGCAACCGAATCAGCAGATTGATAGCGACGAGCCGTCAGCAGATAGAGCGCAATGCCCAAGATCAACAGTGCAAATAGAGTTGCGATCGCAGCAACAAACAGATTCATTGAGCTGAAACCTCAACGTTGACCCTTGCTGTGGCTATTTCCGACCGATCAAGCTGGGTATTCTGACGAAATGACGCGATCGACACCAGTTGATCTGATGCAGAATCCCACAAAATAAACTTAAAGCAATCCGGAATATCAGCCATTCGCAACTTCTTGACATCAGCCAATAAATGACTGTTCTTATTGTGACAAGCTTCGAGGCTATAGTTCGGAATTCTTTCAGAAAGATGGTGAATATTGTGATAACCAATGTCTGCGGAAAACCACTTAAAAACGGTTGGCAACTCTAGATAGCTACTGCCATCGATCGCTCCCAGAAGATAGTCCCAACCTTCTGTTTTGTGGGCGTAAGAGCCATCAAAGTTGTGCTGCACAAAGAAGACGCAGATAAAAATGGTCGCCGAGCAAGTCAGCGTGATGGAGTAAATGCTGAAGAAAAACCCAAAGCCGAGTAGGTGGCTAAGAAAAATCCAGCCACCCACAACGCAAATATTGTTAAATAGCAAATCCCAAAACTCACCCGCCGTATACCAATTTCTAGACTTATGGGAGGAAATAATCTTCGCCAAACTCATGTCCGGCTGCTTTAGGCAGGTCAGCAAATGACCCACAAAATCATAGGTTCCTCTGATCAGAGCCAGTCTTGGCTTAATAGCAAGGTAGAAAAAGCCTCCAGGAAACATCATCAGCGGGTGCCGCAACAATTCATACCGCTTTTGGGCAGCGGGACTCAGTTTGGCAAACTCATCCGTTGAAATTAGAGCCGAAGGACCGCGATACCGCTGCCAATCGCCATTCGTTTTATGGTGAAAGGCGTGTCCTCGTGACCAAGGATACTGAGGGATGGCGTTGAGAATACCCAGAACAAAACCGATCGATCGATTCACCCTTTTTGAACGAAAGAGTGAATAATGTCCGCAATCATGCATCAAAGAAAACAACCGTACTGAGAACAGCGTCATCAACACCATGATAGGCGGCAGCAGCCAATAGGAAACAGCGGCAGCTTTCACGACCAAAAACCACAAAAGCAAGTAAGGAACAACGGTATTGAGGATTTGATAAGTCGCTCGTAAGTCGTTGCTCTTCATGTAAGGAGACAGGACAAAATCCGACTTTTTAACGGTAGTTTCCATTCAATAAAGTTTCCTTGTGAATAATCTCGTAGCGATATCAGCGCCCATAGTATCAGCATCTAGAGCATGAGCATCTAGAGTATGAGCATCTAGAGTATGAGCGACTTCAGACGCTCCGGGCAGGTTCCTTCACTTCTGAGGTCGAGCTATGAGAGCTAAGCTGAATTAGCTCCACCTTATAACCATCCGGATCTTCCACAAAGGCGATGACCGTCGAGCCATGCTTCATCGGGCCAGGTTCACGGCTGACTTTGCCGCCTCGGCTCTTGATCGTTTCGCAGGTGCCGTAGATGTCGTCTACGCCCAGAGCGATATGTCCGTAAGCGTTTCCTAGCTCATAGGCGGCCGTGTCCCAGTTGTAAGTGAGTTCTAGAACGGTATGATCTGACTCATCGCCATAGCCCACAAACGCCAGCGTAAACTCACCACCCGGATAGTCTTTGCGGCGCAATAGCTTCATGCCCAGCAGATCACAGTAAAAGGCGATCGACTCATCTAAATTGCCGACCCGCAGCATGGTGTGCAGCATTTTCATAGTCTCGTTCTCCCACATCTCAGTTTTTTAATCTGCCAATACCATTCTGAAACATCTTGAAGAAAATCGGCTCAGCCTCAAGAGTAGGTAAGCCGCTGGTTGATTAAGGCGCTGTTTCGCTTCAGACTGACCTCAGTTTCGGCAAGCTCTACAAGCTGTTTTTGCAGCTTTTCTGCCTTACTCTTAAACTCAACCTTGCGCGTCAGAG
Organism: Synechococcales cyanobacterium PMM_0036; assembly: GCA_949127645.1. Lineage (GTDB taxonomy): Bacteria > Cyanobacteriota > Cyanobacteriia > Elainellales > Elainellaceae > Drouetiella. Next base: position 627 of record CASBQM010000056.1, on the reverse strand, counting down.
CAGCCCGTGCCAGATCTTCACGATTTTTTTGGAGCGCCAGACGCGCCACCCGATCCCACGTCAGCATATCATCTTGGGCTTGGCTATACTGCCTCTGGAGGCGAGATTGGGCGATCGCTACATTCCCTGAAGCCTGCCGCATTAGCTCGATCGCCTGAATCGGGTCGCCTTCCTGAGCTGCCGTATTAATTAGCCCAGCCATCAACCCAGCATTACCGCCCAAGTGTCTAGCATCTAGCCCATAGTCTAAGAGCTGCTGACTGACGTTTCGACCCGTTTTGCTCCAGTTGGCGAAGTGTTCGCAATTGTTAGTCACCAGATTGTACTGGCGTTCGCCCAGGCGGCTTTCGGCACGTTCTATCACCAGATTTGGGATAAACGAAACTGGAACCTTGTGCGGGTAAACCGGATTGCCCATTGCAAAGGTTTCCATTGTGGTACGGCTAATGACAGGTTCGCCGCTTCCTTTGTAGTAATGGATGACGGTGCCATCACCACAGTCAATGCCGTGATGTTCATAAACGCTGTCCATGCCCGCCAAGGGGCGCATCACATAGATTTGATCGCCTCGTGCCATAGATTAGAGTCCCTGCAAATCTCGATCGCTCCATATCCATTACCCTATCT
>CASBQM010000055.1 GCA_949127645.1 Synechococcales cyanobacterium PMM_0036 | reverse complement strand
GGTCGGGTCGCAGCAGTGCCCGCAACTTTCCGGCAAATGTCTATCCCTATCGTGCCAACAGCCATTTTCTCTACTTTGCAGGATTGCCTCTCTACAATGCAGCCATTCGTCTAGAGGCAGGGCGGCTGGCGCTATTTATGGATGACCCGACTCCTGCCCATATTCTTTGGCATGGCAACTCGCCCCAGCGCGCTCGCATCGCCCAGGCGATCGGTGCAGACGATGCCTATCCGCTGTCTCAGCTTGAGTCTTACATTACAGATGCCGCCACGGTGCCTGTCCAAGATGCTGCGACTCGGCTAGAGCAGTCACAGCACTCGTCAATTCAGGCGCGGGATCTGGCAAGGGCGATCGTCTCTCTCAGGCTGATTCACGATGAAGGAGCGATCGCTGAAATGCGCAAGGCGGCAACCGTGACGGTAGAGGCGCATCGGGCAGGGATGGCAGCGACTCGCAAAGCCCAAACAGAGGCAGAAATTCGGGCGGCAATGGAGCAGGTGATCCTAGCAAATCAGATGACCTGCGCCTATAGCAGCATTGTCACCGTACAGGGAGAAGTATTGCACAGCGATCGCTACAGCAATGTTATCCAGCCGCAAGATTTGCTGTTGGCAGATGTGGGAGCCGAGGCTGAGTCGGGCTGGGCATCGGATGTGACGCGCACCTGGCCTGTTTCCGGAAAGTTTTCGCCGACGCAGCGGGATATTTATAATCTGGTGCTGTCTGCCCACGATCGCTGTATTGAATCTGCTCGTCCCGGCGTAGAGTATCAGGATTTGCATTTGCTGGCGGCTCACATCATGGCGGCAGGACTGGTAGACTTAGGCATTCTTAAGGGCAATGCAGAAGATCTAGTGGCGCAGGATGCTCACGCCCTATTTTTCCCCCACGGCATCGGACATCTGCTGGGCTTGGATGTCCATGATATGGAAGATTTGGGTGATTTGGCGGGTTATGCAGAAGGTCGGACGCGCAGCGATCGCTTTGGTCTAGGCTATCTGCGGCTCAATCGTCCGTTACAGGCGGGTATGGCGGTGACGATCGAGCCAGGATTCTACCAAGTTCCGGCATTGCTCAACGATCCGGAGCGCCGTGAGAAATATCGGCAGGTGGTGAATTGGAATCGGCTGGCGCAGTTTTCAGATGTGCGAGGCATCCGCATTGAGGATGATCTGCTGATTACCGAAACGGGCAATGAGATACTGACAGGGGCTTTACCCACTCAGGCAGAGGCGATCGAGCAATGGGTATCGTGAGCTAAGTGCTGGCTGCTTAAATCGGGGGATTGAAAGTTGTTTATATCTGCTCAAGTGCGCTGTTGGACGAAATTAATTATCATCTTGTGAGACGGACATCCCACAATGAATTACCACCTCCTTTACATCGCAGATGACACGATCGCCAGTTTTGGGTGCGCTTCTGATTCTTATTATTTGCCCCATTCTAGGTGGCTTGCCGCTGATTGCCTGGATTACCCAAGCCCTGACCCAACGTAAGCTAGCCCAACTTGGCACAGGCAACCTCAGCGTTTCAGCAGCTTTTTACCACGGGGGGCAAACGGCTGGCATTTTGGCGGTGCTGTCGGAAGCCTTCAAAGGCATTGCGGCGGTGTTGCTGGCGCGATATTTTTTCCCGTCTAGCCCCGTCTGGGAACTGATCGCACTGATGGCGCTGGTGATGGGACGCTATGGTATTGGCAAAGGCGCAGGTACCACTAACGTGGTTTGGGGCTTTGTAGCGCATGACTGGCTCGTGGCAAGCTGGGTGTTTTTGCTGGGTGGCATTGGGTTTACGCTGCTACGAGAGCGACAATCGGGGCGTTTAGGAGTTCTGGCACTGCTGCCGATAGTGGTGGCGGTGCTGCATCCCTATCAGGGCGATCGCATTTTTGCCACGATGCTGCTCAGCTTGCTGATGGCTGCGATCTATCAGCGAATTCCTGACGACCTGGATTTGTCCCCAGAAACCTCTAGCAGCGACTCACGTAAAATGTTTCAATTTTTTCGGGGCGATCGCGCCTTGCTTTCCCTCGATAAGCCTCTAGATGCCGCCAAGGTAGGCAACAAAGCTGCTAACTTATCGCAGTTGCGGCGCTGGGGCTACCCTGTACCAATTGGCTGGGTGATTCCTCCGGGTGACGATCCGGCTCCTCTGATTGAGCTGCTGCATCCTAGCCCCGAAATTCCTCTGGTGGTGAGATCTTCGGCGATCGGCGAAGATTCTGAAACCGCTTCTGCGGCAGGGCAATATAACTCAATTCTGCACGTCATTAATCAGGCGGCTCTAGAACAGGCAATTCTGCGCTGTCATGCTTCCTACAATGACGAGAACGCCGTTCGCTACCGTCAGGACAAAGGCATTGCTGAAGGAGCCATGGCGGTTGTGGTGCAAATTCAGGTACAGGGCGTGTTCTCAGGAGTGGCTTTTAGCCGCGATCCGATCGTCCGTCAGGGAGATGCGGTGGTCGTAGAAGGTCTGCCAGGGCTAGCGACTCAAGTGGTGTCTGGGCAGGTTACGCCAGAGATGTATCGGGTCTGGATTCGGGAAGAAATCGATAGCAAAGCTTACACGCTGCCTGCTACTCCCAGCTCGAATTTCGACACGCAACCCCCAAGCTGGCTGATGCCCGACTGGGTTGATTTAGACCTAGAGGGCACAGGCGATTTGCCGCCGCGACTGGTCAAACAGGTGGCGTTTTTGGCGCGGCACATCGAGAAGCAGTATCACGGTATTCCTCAAGATATTGAGTGGAGCTATGACGGACAGCATCTCTGGCTACTGCAAGCCCGACCCATCACGACGCTGCTGCCCATCTGGACACGCAAAATTGCCGCTGAGGTGATTCCAGGCTACATCCATCCGCTCACCTGGTCGATCAACCGTCCTTTGACTTGCGGTGCCTGGGGTGACTTGTTTACTTTGGTGCTGGGCGATCGCGCCTCTGGGCTAGATTTTAACGAAACTGCGACCTTGCACCACGCTGCGGCATACTTCAATGCTTCTCTGCTAGGACAGCTTTTCTTGCGGATGGGTTTGCCGCCTGAAAGCCTGGAGTTTCTGACGCGCGGAGCAAAATTTAGCAAGCCGCCCCTGCGATCGACTCTGCAAAGCGCGCCTGGTCTACTGCGGCTCCTACAGCGAGAGTTGCGGCTTAGCCAAGATTTTAGTCAGGATAGGCAGTTGATTTTTGAGCCGGGATGGGCGGTGCTGGAGGAGCAAAAAGTCGATCGCCTCTCTCCTATAGAGCTGCTCCAGCGCATTGAGCAAATCCTGAAGCTGCTGCAACGCGCCACCTACTACAGTATTCTGGCTCCCCTCAGCGCTGCCCTACGTCAGGCGATATTCTCTGTCCCAGAAGCTTCGCTAGATAACAGCCAAACGCCGGAAGTTGCCTCCCTACGATCGCTCCAATCTCTAGCGATTCAAGCCCGTGCAGCGCTTCCTGATCCAAAGAACCTATCTGCTGACACCCTGTTTGCAGATCTGGCAGAAACGCCCCGGGGACAGGCTGCGCTGCAAGAATTCGATCGCTTTTTGTCAGAGTATGGCTACCTCAGCGATGTCGCCACCGATATTGCCGTGCCCAATTGGAAAGAAGATCCGAGTGCGGCAAAAGCCTTATTCACTCAGCTTTTGCTCAATCCTACCCGTTCTGTCGCAAAGCCAACCTCCACTTCGGGCTGGAAACGGCATCAGGTGCAGAAACGGCTCGATCTGAAAGGACAAGTGACTGCCCTCTACAGTAAGCTTTTGGCAGAGCTGCGCTGGAGCTTTTTGGCGCTGGAGCAACAAGGATTAAAGGCGGGTTGGCTGACGCAGACCGGAGACATCTTCTTCCTGAAATTTGCCGAAGTGGAGCGGTGGATCTTGACACCTGACACAGAATTGAAACAGCAGATGGGTCAGCGCATTGAAGCGCGACGATCGCAACTTCAGAGCGATCGCCAGACCACGCCGCCTTTACTCGTTTATGGCAACGATCCGCCGAGGATGAGCGAAGATATTCGCCCGATCGTCCTGGCTCAATCGAGCCGACAGCTTCACGGCATTGGCGCAAGTCCGGGTCAGGTAGAAGGACGCGTTGTGATCCTGCAAAGTCTGCAAACTTGTCCAGATGTCAGTCGAGACATTATTCTGGTGATTCCCTACGCCGACTCAGGCTGGGCACCGCTATTAGCTCAGGCTGGGGGATTGATTACCGAAGTCGGAGGGCAATTGTCTCACGGGGCGATCGTGGCACGAGAGTACGGCATTCCGGCGGTGATGAACATCGCCCACGCCACCCAACGCTTGCAGGACGGACAGAGAGTGCGTCTTGACGGGCAGCAGGGCATTGTGGAAATTTTGCCTTAGGGGATATGTCAGAAAAGTATGCAACTTTGCCAACCTCGCATCTTTCAAAAGTTACACTTCATTGCGAAATGAAATATGGACAAACTTGGATATGTTAAGTTCAATACCGTTGCTATACATCACAGAGTCCTGGAAAGAGGGATAACACTTTGATCGCCAACCTTCAACCCCTACCCAATGCTTCAGTTCGTGAAGACCTGAGTGATTATGTCGCTCATCTCCAGCTTCACATGGCTTTACAGGCGCGCAATCTGATTCCAACTTTGACGAAAACTGCCGACAGCCGGGAACAGCTTCTCCACAAAACCCAGGCTGATTTCGAGAAATTCGTATCTCGTCAGATGCTCTAAAAAATAAAATAAATGCTGCTCAAGAAGGTATAAGATGTGCCTTACTTAAGCTTAGTTTCAACCTTGTGTATAGGCAGAGCCATTGGCTCTGCCTTTTTTACTGGTTATCCTAATCCCCTTTGAGAAAATTAAACAGCGTTGCTGAATTGAGGTATGAATCCTCAGACTGCCCCTCACCCTAGCCCTCTCCTTTTAGGAGAGGGGACAAGAGTTCTAGCTCCCTTCTCCCTAGGGAGAAGGGTTGGGGATGAGGGCAATTCATACTTGTATTCAGCAACGCCAATTAGACAGCGCTAGCGATCGCAACAGGTTCATACAGATACTCAAACCAGTTGTTATCTAGATCGCGTCCGTAGAATGAAGCAGTTCCATCTCGATGTTCATGAATTTCTGTCAGGTGAACACCCTCAGCCTGGAGGCGATCGTAGGCGGCTTCTATCTCAGCGCGATCGTCAAACACAAAGCCAAAGTGCGGTCCCGCCTGGGCATACTGCGGACTTAGCAAGGCTAGACCGTCTTCACCCGCTTTCAAATATGCCCAGTCAGCATCTTTCCAAACCAAAGCCATGCCCAGGTTTTGATAGAACTGGGCGGCTTGTTCCAGATCTTTCACACAGATTGCCACATGACCAATGCGCTTGAGTTGCATACCTTTGAAACGTGAAAACGTTCTGCTCTACTCTTTTCATTCTAGGCTGGCATTTAGCTATTTTTGGGTGTGGCGCTGGGACTTGCGACCTAAAAATAATCTCTCGTTTCACGGTAAGCTGAGAGGAGCAAACCCGTCTCAAGATTGACTGAACCCTCGCTTTTAGCAACCGATCGCCAGAAGAGCCATTAGAAAACACCAATGACCCCACCCATCCGGTTTCGAGTTCTAACACGAGTTCTAACAATAGCGATCGCTTGCAGTCTGTGGCTTTGTAGCTGGATGCTTGCCCCCTCAGCCTTGGCGCTGACCCAAATCCGGCTGTTTGATGTCTCTTATCACGACTGCCCGCCCGAGCTAGCTGAGGGAGCAATCACGCCCGGTACCAGCATGGCGGCAAACTGCTTTATTGTCACGGGTAAAGCCGAAAACAAGTCGGGTAAACCTGTGCTGAATGCGGACATTTTTGGGCGGATTTATGATGCTAACGGCAATTCGATTATGGAGAATCGGACTCGATTGGGGGCGATCGAAGCAGTTCCTCCCGGCACTAGCGATTTTGATTTGCGCATCAGCGTACCTATTAATCAGCCTACGCCGTTGAAATTGGAGCAGTTCAAAGCGGCAGGCTTCACCGGAAAAGTTCGCCGCTAAAAGGTTGAGACAATATGGTTTTAGGTTTGTCTAATGAGTCTGATTTAGAGACTAACTCAGCGATTCAGTCTTGGACACTACGTGATCAGGCTTTTGATTGGGGAAAGCAAACTTATCTGATGGGCGTTCTCAACGTCACGCCAGACAGCTTTAGCGACGGAGGACAGTTCAATACGCTAGAAGCAGCAGTGGCTCAAGCACACCACATGATGGCTGCGGGTGCCCACATTCTAGACATTGGCGGACAGTCTACCCGTCCTCAGGCGGATGAAGTGTCGCTTTCAGAAGAGCTAGACCGTGTGGTGCCTGTGGTTCGTGCATTGCGTAGTGCTGGGGACTCGATCGCCATCTCTGTAGATACCACTCGCGCAGCCATAGCTAGAGCAGCGATTGAGGCTGGAGCTGATATCGTCAACGATATTTCAGGAGCCACTTACGACTCTGAGATGCTGCCGATCGTCGCAGAGCTAAAGGTACCGATCGCCCTGATGCACATCCGGGGTACGCCGAAAACTATGCAGCAGTTGACCGACTACGCCGATCTGATGGCAGAAATCTACGAGTTTTTAGCCCTTCGCGTTGAGGCGGCGGTAGCGGCTGGCGTTGCGTCCGATCGGATCATTCTAGATCCCGGCATTGGTTTTGCTAAAACCTGTGAGCAAAACCTAGAAATCTTGAGAAAGTTGCCTCAGTTGCGATCCCTGGGTTGCCCTATTTTAG
>CASBQM010000054.1 GCA_949127645.1 Synechococcales cyanobacterium PMM_0036 | reverse complement strand
GAGTCTCTGGGGTGGTTGCCGTTGTGGTGGCTGGACTCTGGGTAGGCAATGTGGGGCTGTCGCATCGGGTGTCTGCCTCCAATCGGGTGACGCTCTACAGCTTTTGGGACTATGCCGGGTTTGGGGTAAATACTTTCATTTTCCTGCTGATTGGCGTGGAGGTGGATCTGCCGACGCTGTGGCAAACTTTTCCTGCCGTGCTAGTGGCGATTCTGGCATATCAGGCTGGGCGCGTTTTGAGCGTTTACCCGCTGATTGCCCTGGTCAATAAATTCGATCGCCCCATTTCGATGCGCTGGCAGCACGTCCTGTTTTTGGGCAACATTAAAGGCTCGCTATCTATGGCTCTGGCGCTGACCTTGCCCGCAAGTTTGCTGGGGCGTGGCTACCTGATCGCGATCGTTTTTGGCAGCGTTTTGATGTCTCTAGTGCTGCAAGGACTAAGCTTGCCCTGGATTGTGCAGCGGCTCAATCTGACTACGGTATCGCCCGTAAAGCAGCAAACGGATGAGCTGAGGGCGCAGTTGATCACCGCTAAAGCCGCCCAGGATGAGCTAGACACAATGCTGAAAACGGGCATATTGCCCAAGGCGGTTTATGAGGAGATGCGATCGCTCTATCAGGTGCAAATTGCCAGAGCCGAAAAGGCGCTCCGCGATCTCTACAATCAGTGGACGGTCGATGTGGCAATGGGCAAGGAGGATGGCTCACGCTTAGATGGAGTGCGTCGTCGTCTGCTCTTAGCCGAGAAGGGCGCGTTGACCGATGCCGTGCGCAAGCGAATTGTGTCAGATAGTGCGGCTGAAATTCATCTTCAGCAAATTGATCAAAACCTACTGAACCTAGAAGATGATTAGGCGAAGATAATTAGATTTAAGCGATCGTCGTCAGTCCTTCAAAGTAGTTTCTGAGCTGGCGATCGTTGTCGTGCGACAAACTGCTTTGCGGAATTTCGGTCGGTAAGAAAGCCTGTACATCCATTACCTCTAGGGTATCTTGAGCCTGAAGCTTGCCGTCCACGTCGGCTTCCACGACAACGCAAATCGAGTGAAAGCGCGGATCGCGTTCGGGGTCGGAGTAGACTCCAACCAGTCGATTAATCTTGATCAGATCTAGTCCCGTTTCTTCCGCAAGCTCTCGCTGTACAGTGGTGGGAATGTCTTCGCCCCAATCCACCATGCCCCCTGGCAAGCTCCATTTGCCATTGTCTCGCCGTTGAATCAGCACAATCCGTCCGTCTGGCAGGATGGGAATAATGCTGGTACCCGCGATCGGATGACGAATGATCAGACCTAAGGCTGCCTGCACATATCGTTTGACTTGAAGCATAGAAAATCTGTAGTTAACGAATATTTGGCTCTCTTCTTTCCTGACCTTAGCAAATCTCTTTCCTGACCTTAGCAAATCAGGATGGGCGATCGCCCCTTTCGCCTGTGCTACAAAATTCCCAAGTCTGCCAAGATTGCCTCAGCATGATTCTCTGGCTTAACTTTGAGATAGATTGTCTCAATCTTGCCTAGCGGATCGATCACAAAAGTATTGCGGCTGATGCCCAGGTACTCTTTGCCCATAAACTTTTTTAAGCCATAGCTTTCGTAGGTGGTGGAAACTTCGCCCCCTTCGTCTGAAAGCAGTGGAAAAGGCAGATTAAACTTAGCCGAAAACTTGCCGTGAGATTTGGCATCGTCGGTGCTGATGCCCAGCACTACCCAATCGTGCGCCTGGTAGCTAGAGTAGGCATCTCGAAAACCACAGGCTTCTTTTGTGCATCCCGGCGTGTTGTCTCGCGGGTAAAAATAGAGAATGACACGCTTGCCCCGAAAATCTGCAAGCTTAACGAGATTGCCCTCGCCGTCTGGCAGACTAAAATCAGGAGCAAGATCGCCCGGTTGTAGTGCCATTAATTTAATCCTTGTTAGCGACACGATCGATCTTAGACTTGATTGACCAAACTGGATTCAGCTATTTCCGGTATGTCCTATGAACCTAGAGTCTAGCCGCTTGTCTGAAGCGCAATCCCAGCCTGAAGCGCAATCCCAGCCTGAAGCACAATCCCAGCCTGAAGCACAATCCCAGCCTGAAGCAAAATCCCAGAAGGTGAGCCTACGCCGATCGCTCCTGCAAACTCGTCGGTCTCTGACGCGGGAGGTGTGGCGCGAGAAGAGCGATCGCCTTTGTGCCCATCTGCAATCTTGCGATCGTTTCATTCAGGCGCATACCGTCTTATCCTACGTCAGCATTCGTCAAGAGCCAGATCTCAGTTCACTTTTGTCTTTTTCTGGAGAAGATTTGCAGAAGCCGGGTTTGCAGAAGCAGGTGTTACAGAAGCAGTGGGGCTTACCGCGCTGCGTTGAAAAGTCACTGTCGTGGCATATTTGGTCGCCCGATCGCCCGCTGCAAGTCGGCGCTTACGGTATTCTAGAACCAGAAGGTAATGCCCCTACCTTAGATCCTGAATCAGTTGATCTGATTCTAGTTCCGGCTGTGGCTTGCGATCGTCGAGGCTATCGTCTGGGCTATGGGGGCGGCTTCTACGATCGATTGCTTAGCTCGCCAGACTGGGCAGATAAACCGACGATCGGCATTGTGTTTGAGTTTGCCAGAGTGCCTAGATTGGCGATCGATTCCTGGGATCTGCCGCTTCAGGCGGTTTGTACTGAGGTAGGTGTGTTTAATGCCGAGCATGAGACGCTACTAACGAAGAGTAACCCATTCGGTGAGGATTGAGTCTGGCAGACGCGATCGATTGACATAGGACATCTATCGTTCCCTCAGCAGATTTTAGAGTCAGGGCATAAGCCTAGTAGTGATTTTGGAAAGGAGTAAATCGAGGCGAGCGATCGGCATCTACAGGACAAAATCCTTCTCATTAAGAG
>CASBQM010000053.1 GCA_949127645.1 Synechococcales cyanobacterium PMM_0036 | reverse complement strand
GGTGGCGGTGGCAACACGGAGGTATTTCAGCTTGTATCCGCCTGGTTCTGCCGCAAAGCCGAGAAACCTGCCCTCTAGCTGAAAATCTTGCTGGCGGTCTTGTTGATGGGTCGAGGTGCGATCGCGGTTGAGTTTGCTCATAAGGAATTTGCTCATAAGATTGAAGTGGATTGGCTTAAAGAAATTTTTATTATGCAAAATCTCAATTTATATCAATTTGTATCTAGTAGACAGATTGAAGCTATTTTTAATGCCGAGTACTGACTTCACTATTGAGAAAGAAACTCAATAAAGAGCTAACACAAGCTTAGTCTGAAGTTCGTTTATTTGACAACTATTTTCATTAGGCGAAACCCGAATTCTGAGCCTGAATTCTGAGCCTGAATCTCAGAGGTGTCTTGCTCACCTGATTTCAGGTATGTAGCATTATGCACCACCAATCCAAAAGGATGGTTCTTTAATTTCCACAGATTCAAAGCGGTAGTTTTGAGCGGATTAGGGCGGAAATTCTACACATTCAAATAGCAGGGGCGATCGCTGAAACAACCTATAGAAGATGGCATTAGGTCTCGTGGGCATCTCATGACACCCAAAGGAAAGATGTAGCGCCAAACTAATCTTGTTACAGAACTGCAATGTTTGACAAGCCGTCTTTTGACGCTCTCCAGTCTATGGCAGCAAGATATGAATCGCCCGTTAACTGTCCCTATCGGTGGAATGTACTCTATGTCTAAGACCGCGAATATTGCCATCGATCGTCCCGGCTTAGAGTCTCCGCCTAACCGTTTTTATCGCACCGTTTGGCGATGGCATTTCTATGCGGGGCTATTTGTCATCCCTTTTATGCTGATGCTGGCGCTTACAGGAATTGTTTATCTGTTTAAGCCGCATCTAGATGCCGTCATGTACCGCAACCTGATGTTTGTTCAGCCCGCTACTATATTCTTGCCCTACACGCAGCAGGTCGATGCAGCTAAGGCTGTTTTTCCAGAAGCGGCGATTTCAAAAATCACTCCCAGTGTGGCAGCAAACCGTAGTATTGAGATAGAAGTAAAGGCAGGCGATCGAACGCTAACGATATTCGTCAATCCCTATACGGGGCAAGTGTTGGGCGATCGCAATGAAGACCAGAATCTGCAAAGTATTGCCCGAAAGCTGCATGGTGAGCTAATGATTGGCAAAGTGGGTGACTATTTAATTGAGTTGGCTTCCTGCTGGGGATTAGTGCTGCTGATCACAGGACTTTACCTCTGGTGGCCGCGCAAGGGGTTCTCGGTCTGGGGAACTTTACTACCGCGTTTGAGGAGCCGCAGTCGGCGAATTTTTTGGCGCGATCTGCACGCAGTTTCCGGCTTGTATGGGTCACTGCTGGTTGGTTTCTTGATCTTGACGGGTCTGCCCTGGACAGGCTTTTGGGGAGACACATTTGCTCAGGTTTGGAACCAATTCCCAGCGCAGATGTGGAATGATGTGCCCCAATCTGTGCGGTTAACCGGATCATTGAATCAAAACGGGCAGAATGTGCCTTGGGCAGTTGAACAGATGCCGATGCCGCAGAGCCAGCCGCACGATCATAGTTCAGCGCACGGTGATTCAGACAGCGTATCGCCAGATGCGCCCGTGAGCTTGAACTCGGTGATCGCCCTAGCACAGTCTAAAGGCGTTGCGCCAGGATTTAATGTCACTTTGCCGGAGGGTGAGATAGGAGTATATACTGTTTCCGTTTCTCCAGATGATCCAGCACAGGAAGCGACGATGCATATCGACCAATACAGCGGTAAGGTGTTGGCAGATGTGCGATGGCAGCAGTATGGACTAGTGCCCAAAGCCGTTGAGCTAGGTATCGCTATTCATATGGGCAAGTATTTTGGGTTAACAAATCAATTGTTGATGCTATTTGCCTGTCTGGTAGTAATTTTGCTGTGTGTCAGCGGAGTCGTTCTCTGGTGGAAGCGTCGCCCTGCCGATCGCTTGGGTGCGCCGCCCTTACCTGAGTATGTGCAGCAGTGGAGACTGCCCTTGGCGATCGTAGCCGTGTTGGGTCTTGCCTTTCCGTTAGTGGGGTTGTCTCTGGTAGTGGTATTGCTGCTGGACTATGGCATCCTTTCTCGGATTCCTGCTTTCAAACGTCTGATTAGTTAAAGTCTGATGAGTTAAAAGACTTCATGACGCTTGTGGGGGATATGTTTTGCTCAAAAAGCTATCAGGGAATGCGCAATAAAGCTTAGCTCTTCTGGGTTTGTGACTGAAACCGCACAACAGAATACGAAGTGTATTCACCTTGAAGACTGAAACCTCTGCTGGGCTTTAACACAAGCTCCGCTTGTAATCTAATACTCAGAAGAGCCACGTGCTACGTAATGCTATAGCTTATGCTGATTCAGGAAATCTACTAGGTCTTGGAGAGTAGAGAGGCAAGAGAAATCTAGCCGATCGCCCATATCTACCCCAAAGCAGCCATAAAAATCCTCACAGAGACTCAACTCCCAGTCAAACCAGCAAACCTCTGTCCAGTGTAAATCTTCCTCAAGGCGATCGCTTGGCAAGACTCTGCCCAACTCTAGACCCGAATACTGCCCTAAATATTGGTACGCAAATGTAGCAATAGCGTAGGTAACGCCTCGCGCTTTGTAGTGTGCTTCAAACCATTCCTCTTGAGCGAGAGAAGGGCGATCGGACAGCGATCGATTCACCCGTCGCCGCATCTTAATGTCTGGACGTAGGGCGCTGTAAGCCCAAAGGCTAGAGAGAAAATTTTTGAGCCTATGCCACATAAACCACTGAAGAGTTTGTTGCTCGGAGCCTGGTGGCTGAGCCTTTTCTCCAGTATTCCCAGCCCATCCATAATTCTCGTATGGTTTGTGTTACTAAG
>CASBQM010000052.1 GCA_949127645.1 Synechococcales cyanobacterium PMM_0036 | reverse complement strand
GGCGATGTCAGCCAGTGGGGTTGCTTGATCGCCAGCAACGGCGTGTGTCATGACCAGCTTTGTGCCGAGGCAACGCGGATTTTGGCGCAGTAGAGCTTTCGGAGATTAATCCTGTCTTTATCTCTCTTCTGCTCTGGGAGAGGAGATGGGCTTCGACGTGAGCGCTCAGCCGAACGGTAAGGGCAGTTTTGGAAATTGCACATCGCGTAAAGCCCTCCTACTCCCCCTCGGTGGCGAGTGGAGAAGGCTTCATAGGCAGGTCTGGATCAGTTGATTCAGTCATAATCGTGGTGGAGACTAGCTCTAGCTGCAAATCAGGCGGATTGGTGCGGATGGCATCAAACGAACCCTTGATGAAACTGGCGATCGGCACGGCAACTACCAGACCCAAAAAGCCGCCCAGCTTTACGCCTAGATCAAGCGAAACCAGCATCCAGACTGGATTTAGTCCTGTAAGCTCTCCCAGAATCCGAGGAGCCAAAAGATTTTCGATCACCTGATTGATCACCACTGCCACCAGCAGCACCTTGACTCCCAACCAAAAATTTTGCAGCGCCAACAGCAAGCTGACGATCAAGATCGTCGTTGTGCCACCAAAGGGAATCAGGCTAGCCACGCCAATCCCCACTCCAAAGAGCTGCGCTAAGGGAATCCTAAGACTCAGCAAGACCGTCGTTTGCACCAGACTAATAATGGCGGCCATCGTCGCTTGACCCGCAATATATCGCTCAAAATTCAGCGGGAGAGCCTGGCGAATCTGGTTATTCCAGCCTAGGGGCAGCCATCCCAAAATTCCAGCCCAAAGACTCTCGCCTCGCAGCACCAAAAAGATCGTAAAAACCAGCGTCAGAAACACATTGACGACACTGCCGATCGCCCCAAACACGATGCTAAAAGCCTGACTAGTAAACGATCGCAGACCTGTCGTAAATCGAGCCACCGTTTGATTAAACGTTGTGCTGATGTCGATCGGCAACTGCTGAGCGATCGCCCAATCTTCGATCGTTTTGAGCTGCTGTTGACCCGACTTGATCCACTCTGGCAAACGGATCAGCAGCTCGTTAGCCTGCCGCAGAATTAGCGGCACCAGAAATACTGCCAGCACCCCTAGGATAAAGAGAAACATCAGCAGCACAACCCCGACGGCAATGCCGCGCATGACTCCGCGATCTTTGAGAAACCGAATGGGATAATCCAGCAAGAAGGCAAGCAGCGTGGCTGTAATCAGAATGGTCAGCAAGGGCTGTAGCTCCTGCGCTAGCAGCGAGAGCAGCCAGCCATTCAGGAAAATGAACGGGAAAGTCAGCCCAAGAGTGAGCAGACGCGGCAGCTTTGAGATGGACTGGAACATGGGGGAGAGATACTTTAGACTTCAAACCAGAGACTTTAAACCAGAGACTTCAAACCAGAGACTTCAAACCAGGCAAATAGACCGAACAGACAGCGTTTTGAGTGCAGTGCTTTAAGTGCGGTGTTTCAAGTGCAATCTGCTGATGCAATCCACCAATGCATTCCACCAATGCATTCCACTAATACAGTAGCGTATGGGCGATCGTCTGAGGTCAATCGGAGGTGAGGTTCTAACTTTGCAGAAAAGGATGCGCGATCCATCCTAGAGAAGACCGACTGTCTATTCCTACTCAGGATATTATGCGGAAATCTTAAGTTCAGCCTTTTAGTCCAATCTTTCAGTCCAATCTTTTAGCCCAACCATAGCGAGACTGCAAGAAAAAGCGGGCTTACTGAAACTAGCTAGTAATATTTGTTCCTAGCTTAAAAATCGATCTAAAAACTGACTCTCTTTAAAGTATGGCAGTCATTTGACAAATGAGGTGTGCGTAACTCAGTTCAGCCAAGGCTTTGAAGATCAATCCAGACCTCACTGGAAACAACCATACTATATGCACTTTTTAACATTCCAACGGCTTGTTGCACTATCAAAATCCCGGTCGCCTTTGATTTTTCTGGGTGGTGTAGGAATTTCGATATTTGTTGCCGAGGTATTGGTCATGTTTCTTTTCATGACCCTGCCTGAGCTTCCCAAAATTACTGAAGCATTCGTAGATGGTCTGTTGTTGTCCATTCTGGTCGCACCCGCACTCTACTATTTCTTATACAAGCCGTTGAGGATTGAGAATAAAGAACGACAGCTCATTGAGCAAGAACTACGGCGATCGGAAAAGCAGTTGCGGCTACAGGCTAAACAATTGCAGGACTATAGCCAAGCTTTGGAACTGAAGGTGGTTGAGCGTACTCAAGAACTCACCGACAAAAATGTTCAGCTTCAAGAGCTTTTAGAAAAGCTGCACAGCACCCAAGTGCAGATGGTGCAAAGCGAAAAAATGTCTTCTTTGGGGCAACTTGTTGCCGGAGTAGCGCATGAAATTAATAACCCAGTCAATTTTATTCATGGCAACCTGCCTTATCTGCGTGAATATATTCACTTCCTGCTGAATTTTGTGCAGCTTTACCAAAAACACTACCCAGCTCCATTTCCTGAAATTGAGAGGGAAGTAGCAGCTATGGATCTAGCGTTTTTGCAGCAAGATCTGCCTAAGCTTCTGAGTTCAATGCAAATGGGTACCGATCGCATCCGTGAGATTGTTGTTTCCCTTCGCAACTTCTCGCGCTTAGACGAATCCGAATTCAAAACTGTCAACATCCACGAAGGCATTAACAGCACGCTGCTAATTTTGCAACATCGCCTCAAATCCAGACCTAAACATTCAGAAATTATCATTACGCATGAGTATGGCAATTTGCCTTTGGTGGAGTGCTATCCCGGACAAATTAATCAGGTGCTAATGAATATTTTGGTAAATGCGATCGATGCTCTTGAAGAATCTAATGCTCGCCAGACGCACTCAGAAAGTGAAGATCGTCCTAGCCAAATTAAGATTCGCACATCCATAGTTAATCCCCATGAAGTTAATTTACACTTCGCTGAACATAGAGCTGATTCACACTTCGCTGAACATAGAGCTGACTTACGATGGGTACAGATTGCGATCGCTGATAATGGTTCTGGAATGCCCAAGGCGATTCAACAACAAATTTTCAATCCGTTTTTTACAACGAAGCCGATCGGCAATGGCACTGGAATGGGACTGGCTATCAGCTATCAAATTATCACTGAAAAGCATGGCGGCAAGCTAGAGTGCTTCTCGACCCTCGGAGTGGGAACAGAGCTTATCATTCAGATTCCTGTGAAGCAACGAGTCCAAAATTAGGCAGGCTGATTGACAAAACTCAAACTGCCCTCACCCCAACCCCTCTCCCAGAGCGGGAGAGGGGCTTTAAACTCAAGAAACTTTCCGGCTCACCTACTC
>CASBQM010000051.1 GCA_949127645.1 Synechococcales cyanobacterium PMM_0036 | reverse complement strand
CATTTCAATAGAAGAATATAAGCAGAACCGTCAAGCTGCCCTTAATATAAGCCGTGATTGATCCATCTCAAATTCAACAGAAAGCTGAACAGCGATACCCTATATTCCTCAGTTCAATCATTACAGGAGAGAGCTTTTTTCCTATTGAATTCTCCGTTGGTACTCTCCCCAAAGACTATCTTGCTTTACGAGAATCGGTTACTCAAATTATCAACGAATCTAAACAGACTTTAGGCTATGGCTATGATGTGGATCTAGAAACTCGAAAAACCCAAAAATATGGGTTGCAATCTGTACCCAAACGAATTCGTTTTGATGCAGAGAAAGATTATCTAAAATTCATTAAAAAAGAAAATGAGGTTGCGAAATTCAAAGTAAATATAGACCTGATTCAGGCAAGCATGCCTCAATTGCACGACTGGTTGAGTTGCAATACTTTAAAAGTTATTGAATATGGCGATCGCTGGCATGATCTCATAAAAGTTTGCCAGTATTTCCAGCAGAATCCAAAACCCAATCTATATATTCGAGAATTACCAGTTCAAGTTCATACAAAATTTATTGAGCAAAACCTAAGAATTCTTCGCAGCCTTTTAGAAGCAATTCTTCCTGCTGATCAACTGGTTCCTGTAGAGAGAGAGAAAGAATCTACCTTTGAGAAACGATTTTCTCTTAAATATCGTGAACCTCTGATTCGATTCAGGCTTCTAGACCATTCACTTAAGAGTAAATATGGGTTCCCTGCAACTGATATTAGTTTACCAAGCTCTGAGTTCAGGCAACTAAACTTAGACAAGCATCATTGCTTTATTACCGAAAATTTGATGAACTTTTTAACGCTGCCATCTCTAGAAAATAGCTTTGCCATCTTCGGCAGTGGCTACGCTGTTCAAACCTTGAAAGCCGTTTTATGGCTATCAGACTGCCCTATTTTTTATTGGGGAGATTTGGATACTGATGGCTTTAAGCTTTTATCTCAATTACGGTCTTACTTCCCTCAAACAAATTCTATTATGATGGATATGGAAGCATTTAAGTCATTTGGCGAATTTGCTGTTTCTGTGGATGGGGCGATCGCCGAAACTTTACCTTATCTCACCCCTGAAGAATCAACTTTATATACCCATCTTGCATCTCATCAGAAACGTTTGGAGCAAGAGCGTATCAGTCAGAATTATGTCAATCGATTTCTGCAAAATCTAAAATGACATTGCCCAGGCTATCCTATGCAAGCCCTCTCGTTGGCTTAGGCAGTATAGCGGCTAAAGTGAGCAGCGGCAAGTAACACCAAAAACGAAGTGGCAAGACCCTATTCTGTCCTCTCCACTGTGTTTTTAGATTGAGGTGCAAGATTTAGGAGTGCCATGAAAATCTTTACCGCGATCGTTGAAAGAGATTCTGACACAGACCTCTACGTTGGCTATGTTCCTGGCTTCCCTGGAGCGCATTCTCAAGGCGAAACCTTAGACGAGTTACACGCAAACTTGCAGGAAGTCATTGAAATGCTACTGGAAGGTGAACACGTTGTGTTCAGCACAGAGTTTGTTGCACTCAACAAATCGTTACGTTGTCTATTGAGGAAGTGTTAGAAGCACGATAGTTTCTAACAACGTCAGCTAGCCATCGCTGATATTGCCCAGATTCCGAGAGGCGATCGTGGAGGGGCGATCGGTCAAGATTCTAGTAATAAATAATTGTTGCAGCGAATAGCTATAGCGATCCCAGGTGATTTGTGAGATGGTTTGTGAGAGGTGGGGCGGGCTTCGCCCGCTCCACCTCTCACAAACCATTTAGGATTGCTATAGACTACTTTATGGGAGAACAGATATGCAGCGCGTCAGAATTTTTATCAGAACTTTAGGGGATTGGCTGTGAAAATAAAGGCAATTATCTGGCAGGAGGATGGAGTTTAGTGCGGCTCTGTTCCTGCATTGCCAGGTTGCCATACCTGGGGAGAGAGCTACGATCAATTGCTAGAAGTGCTGGCGGATGCTGTTCAAGGATGGCTAGAAGTTGCTAGCCAGCAAGAAGAAATTGAGCCAGAGAAGCGATTAATTGAGCTATCTCTATGAAATCTGCCAAAAAACTGACTGCTAGTAACCTACGAGATAAAGCGCAAACTTTACTTAATATTATTTAAAAATCCATTTCGGAATCTACCTCCCTACGAAAAGTTGGCAGGAGATTTAGAAGGGGTGTGTTCTCGGCGAGTTAATATTCAGCATCATCTCGTGTACGAGGCGATCGAGTCTGAGTATACGGTGAAGATTTTGCGGATGTGGACGCATTACGAGTAGCCGTGCGATCGCTAATTGCTTATCTCGGTCGGAGAAATGAGTTTAAAGAGTTTTGTATCTAAACTGTCAAAAACTGTTAATTCTTCAAACAAAATATTTTTTGTTGCAGGTCAATTTTTATAATCTTTAAGTGCTTGCCTATAGGTCTAGCGGGCTGCACATCGATAAACATTTATCAAATTAGGAGAATAAGACTTTGACTGACTCAATACTGATTGCAACTGCCCGGACTGCCACCTGGTCGCCTAGCGTCGCGCTGGTCATGATCTCCTGCAATTTATTTGCGATCGCTGTCGGCTATTACGCGATCCAAAATCGGGGCGTAGGTCCTAAGCTTCCGGCTGAGATGCCTGCCATGTTTACGGGTTTCGGCATTCCAGAATTGCTAGCAACTACTAGCTTTGGTCATATATTGGGCGCAGGTTTTATCCTAGGGCTAAGCAATGCAGGTTTGCTTTAAGGCAAATTCTCTCGAATTAATTTCAGAAAGGATTTTTGGCGTAAGCTGAGAATCCTTTTTTTTACAGAACCTCTTCTAGAAACATGACCGATCGCAGACTCGATACAATGAAGAAGTCCAAACAGCGGGTATAGTCTCCATGCGATCGGGTTGGCGAGTTGGTAAGGTCTTCGGCATTCCCTTGCTGATAGATCGGTCATGGTTTTTTATTTTGGCGCTGATTACCTATTCTTATGCCCTTGACTGGCAGCAAGAGCCATGGGGAGCAGTTTGGGCTTGGGCAGCGGGGTTTTCGATGGCGGTACTGCTGTTTGGGTCAGTATTGCTGCACGAATTAGGGCACAGCCTAGTCGCCCGATCGCAGGGCATCACCGTTAACTCTATTACGCTCTTTCTCTTTGGCGGTATTGCAGCGATCGAGCAAGAATCTAAAACCCCAGGGCAGGCTTTTCAGGTGGCGATCGCCGGACCTGCCGTTAGCTTTAGCCTGTTCTTAGGGCTTTCTCTCCTGCGATTACTGCCGCTTCCTGCTCCGGCGATCGCAGTAGTTGGTAGCCTTGCCATCACCAATCTTGTTCTGGCGCTGTTCAACATGATTCCTGGTTTGCCTCTGGATGGCGGTCAGGTCTTGAAAGCCACTATTTGGAAAGCGACGGGTAGCCGCTTGAAGGGCATTCGTTGGGCTGCTAGAGCGGGACAAACGCTGGGGTGGACAGCCGTAGGGCTGGGTCTTATGGCTTACATCACGTCCTTACAGTTCAGCTTTTTATGGATTGCTTTGCTAGGCTGGTTTGGCGTGCGCAACGCCAGCAGCTACCTGCAAGTTACCAACTTGCAACAGGCATTGATGCAGATTACGGCGGCAACGGCTATGACGCGGGACTTCCGGGTGGTAGATGCCAATATGTCGCTGCGTCAGTTTGCCGATGAGTTTCTTTTGAGTGAAGCTCAGCCCGTTTACTATGCTGCTTCTGACGGGCGATATCGGGGCTTGGT
>CASBQM010000050.1 GCA_949127645.1 Synechococcales cyanobacterium PMM_0036 | reverse complement strand
TCCTGGCTCTGGTCATAGATCCAGCTCACCAGGTGATTTTCCAAACGGCTCCAAGATTCTAAGCCCCGCACAATGCCCTGAGAAATCTGCTGAAGCTCTTGCAGAACTTCGGGTTGCAGCTCCGCCAATGGCTCAGACTGAGATCGCAACTCTTTAGCAAACTGCTGGAGCTGACCCAGATTCAAAGGCTTGGGCAAATTAGGATCGCTGACCCGTAAAAAAATATTGAGGCGATCCTCTGCGCTAATGATCTGCCGGAGTGCCATACCTAAAACTGCGGTTGCCTGGTTCTGGGTTTGCCAACGTTCCCACTCGCCGCGAATTGTCTGAAGCGCTCGCAGACTGCGTGTGGCTTTGGCTTGCTTCAGTTCATCGTCACTATTGTCGGTTTGCTGCTGAGTCACCGTGAGGCGATCGCCCAAACATCGCTCAAAAATTTCGCCTGTCCCAACGTCCACGCCCTCCTGAAGCATCTGAAAGACCTGCTCTTTAGAGCGAATCTGACCCTTAAGGGTCATCTGTACAATTTGGTCAATCAGAGTGAGATAGCGATCGCGCAAGGATGGGGCATCTGGCATGGGGATGAAAAATCCCGAACCGCTTCGGGCGAACCTGCGGAACTAACGTTCATAAACGAACATTAACAGGTCACTGCGCCCGCCATCAACTTTCTGAGGGATTTCAGACCTTTCTTCACGCGCCGAGAAACGGTGACAGAGCTGATGCCCAGGCGCTCTGCGGTTTCTTTTTGGGTCAAATCATGTAAAAAGACAAATTCCAGCACCTCGCGCGTCCGGTTTTCTAGCTGCACCAAAGACTGCTGCAAACGGATCTGGTCTTCTTGCGCCAACTGAAAGCTGTGATACTGCACATCTGGCACCAGATCGCCCAGTGAAGCAGCGCCCTCTTCTTCATTGTGCATCGGCGCATCCAGGCTTAAGGGAGCGCGATTGCGATAGGCAAGCTTGATTTCCTGCCACTCTGCCACGGAAATTTCCAAGACTTTTGCCACTTCTGCATCGGTGGGCTGACGGTGAAGCTGGGTATGGAGATCGCGGGAGATGATAGCCGCCTGGTGCTGAATTGCCTGCCACCGACGAGGAATGCGTACCGTTGAGCCTTTGTCGCGCAGGTAGTGCTGAATCTCGCCGCGAATATAGGGAATGGCGAAAGAGCTAAAGGCGTGCCCTTTAGCTATATCGAACCGCTCGATCGCCCGAATTAATCCTAAACTGCCCACTTGTAGCAAATCGTCATACCCTTCAGTACATTGATTAACCCAATGGTGTGCTTCCTTTCTCACCAATCCAAAGTTAAGCTGCACAAGCTGATTGCGAATTTCCGCACAGGGCGAATTGTAATATTCTCGGAGTAGCTGCAGGCTCTCGCTTTTGAGTTCGGTCGCAACTGAAATCAGCTTTTGTGAGGTAAATTCTTGAGGCACTGGAGTACGCATGACAATTCTCAGGTAGACGGAGCTTCAAGTAGATGCTAGGTGCAAGGTGGGTTGAGGCGTCAGACAAGCTTAATGTAAGCCAACTTAGTGTAAGTTAGCTTAGTGCAAGTTAGCTTAGTGCAAGCCGACTTAGTGTAAGGCTGATGTAGAGCGCTTGCTACCTCCTGGGATACACTTCAATACGGCTAGATGCTGCCAAAAGTAAAACTAAAGTAACTCAATAAAGGAAAAGAATTGAAGCTGAAATGTAGTATTAGAAGACACTTCAACTGATGTTTTCAATCTGATGGGTTGCCTTAAATCTTGCTCTTAGCATTCTGTATCGAGCCAGAACTTTGAGATAAATTTAATATCTTTTAGGTCTGCAAATCAAAAATATTCTTTTTGCAGAACTGCAACAACGGCATTTTCACGGAACCTCCTCTGCCCCTGCGATCGCCACTAAGACTTTGTAGTGCTAGAACTAGCTTTAAAAGCGCTAGAAGTACGGTCAGGCTTTAGATTAAGGGCTTGCTCTTTAAGCCGTGAAATTTACGGATCTGAGGTCAAAACCTAGTGCTTAAGAGCTAAAAGAGCTTTCAAGGATTATAAATTCACAAAAAGTGGACTACGAAAGAGAGGACTATGAAAAAGAGGGAGGCGATCGCCTCCCTCTCCCAAAAAACAGCTCACTTAAAAACTAAGCCCAGAACTCAATCAGAAAATCGCTAACGGCCTAAGCTTCATCGGGATCAACTCTGGCATAAAATAAACCGCGAATCTTCACATCTAAAGCGACCTTTCCACCCATATCTGTATCGGAAGGCTGGATGCTTTCAAACGTTCCGGCTACTTCGCCCGTTGTGCTGTCTACCTTCGCAACCTGGAGAGAAATCTTGCCTCTACCCGTTTCATATTGCTTCAGGTTGTCTTTTAACAACTCCTCATCATCTGCACGAGAAGGTAGCGCCACGGCATTGTCGTAGCCTGAAGTCAAACCTCGACCTTTGGGATCAAGAAAATTGGATGTCCGGTAGGAAGGAACTCTAAATTCACCAACCAGATCAGTAGAGGTATTGATGCTGTCGATACCCTCTGAAGAGGCTACCAAACCCTTGATGGTGAACAGGAACGGGACAAGTTCGCCATTGGGCATTTTGACGGTAACTGCCTGAAAGTCAAATCCATCTTCTTCAACAAACGTCAAGCCTTTGCTGGGGTCAGCCTTGAGTTTGCCGCTCACCTGGTCGATCGTAGACGTATAGCGCGTCATCACCTTGCCCTGAATGTATTGTGCTTCCCGGCGTTTGCTGGTTGGCTCTTCCTTAACGAAGACGCTGGTTGGCTCTAGGCAGAGTCTGGACATGGTGTAGGACTTACTGCGATCGAGTGCAATAGAGCCTCGACCGACATCATCAAGCTGAGGACAGGAGTTTGCCAAACCTGTACCTCTGATGTCCTCATAGGTGAGCGCAGCCGTCGCGGTTGTTGAACCACCATCGCTACAAGCAGTCAAAAAACCTAAACATACTGCTACCAAGGCAGCAATTAAAGCACGATACCGCATGGTCAACCTCTAGTCTCTAGTATGGAACCCTAAACCGTTTGATTAATAAGTATTAAGCCCTGGTTGCCTAGACTTGGCTTACCTTAAGGGGCTTGCCTTAAGGGGCTTGCCTTAAGGCTCCAGTACTGAATTTTACAAGACCTTGCAGCCTTTATTTTAGTCCTTTCATTAACTCCCACGGGATACAAAGTCATAAATCAAGCATTAACGCTATGTACAGCAAGGAATTCAGCCCCAGCTCTGAGAGTTTTGTCGGTTTGTGCGATCTTAGTGTTCTATTAAGTTGTGTAAATTGAAGATAAATTAATGCCTAAGCGGGCAGCTATGGATGTTGAACCTGTAGGATTTCTAATTAGATTTTCAGTAACCAGCAGCCTTCTGTGTTTGAGTTTACTGGTTAAGGTTATAGCTTTGTGGGAGGGGCAAATATGAGTGGCTTAGAGGAGACAGAATATGGGCGATCGCCTATTAGTCAGCAGCCTGAACATCTAGATCGGCAGCCAAAACCTCTGGATCTGAGTGCGATCGCTACGTTGGTTCATGCAACTGCTCAAAATTATCAGGGCAAAAGCTCAGAACTGTTGGCTCTACTGCGGCTTCTGGAGGCTCTGCATCAAGAAATTCGAGATGATTTGTTTCAGAAGTCTCTGCCCGACAATCGGCAGGCGCTCTATGCACTGCTACGAGATATTGAAACAGAGGGCGGTTGGCCTTACATTCACCGGATGAAGCTGCGATCGTTTTTGTCAAACTTATTGATGGAACCAGATGAAGAATTGCCTGATCCTGAGTAAGGTGTTAGCTTCGAGCTTCTGACAGTTAAGTCTGATGGTTCAAGATTATGAGTACGGATAACCGACTCTGTGTCTCTCTAGGGGCAGGCGATCGTTAGAATGATAAACAAAGCTACACCATAAAAAGGTTCCATGATTCCTACCGTTATCGAACAGTCTGGTCGCGGCGAGCGAGCATTTGACATTTACTCTCGGTTGCTCCGAGAACGAATTGTGTTTCTGGGACAGCAAGTTGACTCTGATCTTGCCAACCTGATTGTGGCGCAAATGCTGTTTTTAGAAGCCGAAGATCCAGAGAAAGATATTTACCTCTACATCAACTCGCCAGGTGGCTCGGTGATGGCAGGATTGGGCATTTTTGACACCATGAACCACATTCGCCCTGAGGTTTGCACGATTTGTGTAGGTCTGGCGGCAAGCATGGGTGCTTTTCTGCTGAGCGCTGGGGCAAAAGGTAAGCGCATGAGCCTACCGCACTCTCGAATCATGATTCACCAGCCTTCGGGCGGGGCAGAGGGTCAGGCGACTGATATTGAGATTCAGGCTAAGGAAATTCTTTATCACAAGCGGATGCTGAACGAGCGATTAGCTGATCATACGGGTCAGCCGATCGATCGCATTGAGCAAGATACCGAGCGTGATTTCTTTATGTCGGCGGCTGAAGCCAAAGAGTACGGCTTGATTGATCAAGTGATTGACAAGCGAGCGGTGGGTAGCCGTCCTGATGCGGCGCTAATTGGCTAGAGGTTATGTCGTTGATTTTTGAAGAGGGCGTAACACGCCCTCCTCAAATTGGCTTGTCTAGAGGCTAAAAGAGAGGTTGCGATGGCGAGGGCTGAGCTTCTAGAAACCGTAAAAAGTCTAGGAGTTCAATATCATCTAGTTCCTGACGCGATCGCTTGCCGTAGGTTCTCTTCAAATATCCGCGCCCTTGCTCGGTTGTCCAGCTTAATCGCTTCATCTCGACTCCAATTCTGGCAATTTCGTTGGAGCGATCGCCTGACTCAGAAGTTTCGGTAGCCGCGATCGCAGAGACATCGGTCTTTGTAGCCGGCTCGGTAGACGGCTCAGTAGACGACTTAGGTTCGGTTTTTCGCTTGGCAGATTTTTCAGGTTTTGTGGGCGGTAGTTCAGGTTCAGGGTTAGGAAAAGACAGATCGATCGAAGGCTGAGGCTCTGAAATATCGTCGAGTTCAATGCCGGGTAGCCCCGGCATTTCCGGGCTATCTAGATAGGCTAGCGGCAATGGTTCTAGATTAAAGTTTAGGGTCGAGTTGAATTTAGTTAAATTTTCAGCATCCTTGTTTTCAGCATAACTAGCTGAAGAATATGGCTCAGAGGTCGGAGCGATCGCCGTTTCAGATGCGGGAGGGGCTTCAATTTTAGTCTCCAATTCTGTTCCCTTTGGCAATGGAAAAGCCTGAGATGAGGAATCTTGAGAGACTAAATCTGGGGGAAGTGGAGAAAACCCAGAGTTGGTTTGTTCCAAAATATCTTGACCTGAAACGCTTTCACTCAGAATAAGCGGCTCGTAAGGTGGATAGAAGGTCGG
>CASBQM010000049.1 GCA_949127645.1 Synechococcales cyanobacterium PMM_0036 | reverse complement strand
GGGTGGGTCAGCGCGTTGCGGCATTGCTAAAGGAGTTTAGACAGCCTGTTGTCGCCATTACCGAGACGCTAGAGCCAACGGCATTACCAACCCAAATTCCGCTTTTAGTTGGCAACCCGGTGACGGAATTGGCAAAAGTCAATCTGGCGAATGCTAAAAGCGTGATCGTGTTGACAGAAGACCAGATGCTAAATCTGGAAGTGGCGCTGATGGCGCGGGAGGCGGCACAGCAGATCAACCGCGATATTCAGCTCGTGGTGCGAACTTACGATCAGCGCTTTAGCGATAACTTGAGCAATCTCCTACCCGATGCCAAGGCGCTAGCGGCATACGGATTATCGGCAGAAGCCTTTGCGGGATCTGCCTTTGGCGAAAATATCCTGGGGCTATTTCGCCTCAATGAGCAGACTATTCTGGTGACGGAATACAAGATCGCTCAGGGAGACACCTTGGTAGGGCAGCTCCTAGCACAGGTTGCCTATGGCTATGGCGTAGTGCCAATCTTCCAGCAGAGAGCCAGCCAATACAAAACCAGTCAGGTCGAGACCGATCCGACTGACTCTCTGATGCCTCCCGACGATCGCCGTTTGCAGGTGGGCGATCGTCTGATTCTGCTAGCCTCCATCAACGGGCTGCGTCGCATTGAGCATCGAGAAATCTCTCCGCCCCAGCGCTGGCGGCTAGAAGCCCAAAAGCCGCTCAATCAAGGGGCAGAACAAGAAAGCAGCAACATTCTCTACCGCATTTCAGGCTGCGACTTAGACCGAGCTAGAGCCTTTACCGAAAATCTGCCAGGGGCGATCGATCTGTTGCTTTACGACTATCAAGCCCACCGTTTGATGGAAGAATTGCAGCGGCAGCTTCCTCAAGTCTCGCTAGTGCCGCTACCATAAGGAACTTGGATGAGACGGGCAGGAGGGCTTAAATCTTTGAAACTGAGTCGAGTTATTCAGTCTAGCTATTTTTGCTCTGATTAAAGGCTTAATTAGATTCTTTGGTGAATTCTCTCTTACCCGCTGAGGCGCAAACCCTAATTGACTGACACAACTAAAAAGTTCTGTCGTCTGTAATGTCGCTTGGAAGAGCGCCGTCTATAATGGGCGTGGCTCCTGAGCCAGGTGATAGATGGCAGATTTTAGGGGAATTCTAATCTTGAAGACCCATTATTCTTTTGCTCATTATTCTATTGATCATTGTTCCTAATATTCACAGTAGTCTCCTTTTGCCACCATGAAAGCAGCCCTACCCTCTTCTACCAGCCGCTACACTGCCCTGATTCTCAAGCTCACGGGGATCATCTTGATTTTGGGTGTGCTGCTTGATTATGTTGTTCTGGCATTTCCGCCCGACTTTAATAATTTTGACTGGCTCGTTAGCTTGATTAACGAGTGGGTAGGACGTGGCACTGTACCACTGTTGGGCATTGCGCTTATTGTGTTTGGCACCTGGATCGATCGCATTTCCAGTGATCAGCCCAACCGGAGCAGCCTAATGACTGGCGCTCTGATTCTCTCGCTGCTGTTGGGCATTGTTTTTCTGTTGTTTGTGCCGCTACACTTCAACAGCAGCCGTCTGTCTAGCGCCGCCTCGACTCGCCAGATTAACGATCAAGCTGCTCAGGCTCAGCAGCAGCTAGAAGTCAGCCTGGCAGAGCAAAAAGCCAAGGTAACAGCTTTGCTGGCAAACCCTCAGCAGGTAGCGCAGTTGCAGCAGCAGCTAGACAGCACCCAAATTCCTGCCGACCAGCAAGCACAGTTACAGCAGCTCAAAGATACACTGCAAAAGGTCAAGACCGACCCAAAAGTGCTGGATCAAGAAGTAGCCAAGGCACGATCGCAAGGCATGAGCCAAATTCAGCAGAAGCAGCAGCAGAAGCTTGACCAGGTGCAGAGCCAAATGCGTAACTCTAGAAACCAGGCGACGCTCAGCAGCTTTCTACTCTCGATCGGCTATTTTGTCGTGGCGGCAACAGGTCTGGGAGCCGCCAGATCGGGACGGGTAAAAGCATCGAGGCGATCGCGGAAGTAGCGTTTCCATACAGCTCATCAAGAGCAGTGCGTCTATTTCCCCTCTCCTCGCAGTACATTTTCCAGCCATGGAACCAGCTCTTTATTCAACCGTCCTGCTCGAACAAACTCTGCGTAGGTATCGGCTTCGATAGTCAATAGCTCACCGCGTAGCTGCTCCGCCATGAAGTCTCGCAAATCTGGATACTCGTCCCGTAAGGTTTCGATTTTTGTTTTTAAGGCTTCGATCTCACCCTCCAGCAATGCCTCCTGATAGCGATAGAATTCTGGCTCAATTCCAGGTCGGGTATCGGCTTGCAGGTGTTGAAGGGCGCGATCGAGCGCTACATCACGAGCCACTAGCTCTAGATACTCCTCTCGCATCGGCTGATCGCCCAACAGATTTAGCCACTGAAGCAAAGGCTTAATGGTCAGCCCCTGAGCTAGCAACGTAAATAACACCACGCCAAACACGGTTGCAGTTACCGTTTCGCGCTCGGCTATGGCTACAGGCACGCTCAGTGCTAGGGCAATCGACACGGCTCCGCGCAAGCCGCCCCACCAGAGGACGGTCTGCTGAGACAACGAGATAGTCTCAATTGAGGCGAAACGATTGCAGAGAGTGCTGAGGGTAAAGGTGGCGATCGCTCGTGCCACCACCATTCCGGCGATCGTAACCGCAATAATTCCTAGATTGTCTATGACATTATCGAATTGAATTTGGTCGCCGATTAATAAAAAGACGATCGAATTGACGAAGAAGGATAAGAACTCCCAGAATTCAGATACGATCGCGCGAGTTCTCGGACTCATGCCGATGCGGGAACCAAAATTTCCTAAGATTAAGCCAACGGTTACAACGGCAATCACCCCAGAGCCGCCTAACTCTTCGGTGACGAGATAGGTACCATAGGCGGATACTAGCGTGATGGATTGCTCTACCAAAGGTAAATCAAATCGCTGCGTTAGATAGGAAATACCGAAACCAATGACGCTACCTACTGCAAGACCGATACTAACCACTAAAAAAAGCTGAGTCAATACCGACTGCACTCCCAAACTTGCCCCACCCAGAGGCAGTGCCACCAGCAGACTAAAGGCAACGACCGCCATCCCATCATTGAACAAGCTTTCGCCTTCCATTAACACCGAAAGGCGTTTTGAGACTCCCAATTCTCGAAATAAAGCCGTCACTGAAACCGGATCGGTTGCCGACAGGCTAGCCCCAATCAGCAGCGCGGTCGTGATGGATATCCCTGCTAATTGGTTGAGACCTAGCGCCACTCCAGCAATAGAGATGCCTACGCCGGCGATCGCATACAGACAAATAGGCAACAAGTCCCGCTTCAAGTCTGACCATTTAAGATTCCACGCTGCCTCAAATAAGAGAGGAGGCAGCAAAATCGTCAGAATGAGTGCTGGAGAAAGATCGATCAATCGCACATCCAAAAGTGCCAGCCCGGTGCCGACAATTACCAGCAGCAAAGTGTAAGGAATTTGACGAAACCAGCTTAAAACCTGGGGAAGCGTCGCAACCGTCAAAGACACCGAAAGCACCAAAAGAAATTGCTTCAGGTGAGTTTCAATCGCCGCTTCACATACTGCTTCACCTACTGCAAGGTCGATCGCCATGGTCTAATTCCTAGAACTTCATAGGCAATATTACTGATCTGTCTACGAGATAGCAACTTTGTAGATAGCAACTTGGCATTTCTCTTCAGCGCTGTTTAGTTCTGTTTAATAAAAGATGCAGAAAAAAGAACTTACCTTACTAAAGGTCTTAGTCTTACCTTACTAATGTCATTAGAACATGACAAATCGTATTGCTGTGTGACAGACATCTGAAACTATATTCAAGGGTGCCTTAAGATGAGAGTTTGGCTTTCTAGCCATTTTGCTGCCCAATTATGGGACGCAATCAATTGGATGCGGCTATGGCAGAAGACTGGCAGCATCTATCCCAAACTGACACAGCAGGTTTCTTATGAGTGCTTCGATTCGCTTTCTCATGTGCGCTCCTGATCATTATGACGTGGATTATGTGATTAATCCCTGGATGGAGGGAAATGTCCACAAATCCTCCCGCGATCGCGCCGTTGAGCAATGGACAGGACTTTTTCACATCCTCAAGGACAATGCCACGGTGGATCTAGTGCAGCCCGAAAAAGGCGTGCCCGATATGGTGTTTACCGCCAATGCCGGACTGGTTTTGGATAATACGGTGGTGCTGAGCCGCTTTTTTCACAAAGAGCGGCAGGGAGAAGAGCCGTTTTTTCAGAAATGGTTTGAGGATCAGGGGTTCACGGTGCATACACTGCCCAAGGATCTGCCGTTTGAAGGAGCAGGAGACGCCTTGCTCGATCGGGAAGGTCGCTGGCTCTGGGCAGGCTATGGCTTTCGGTCGGAGCTAGATTCTCATCCGTATTTGGCGAAATGGCTAGACATTGAAGTGCTGTCGCTGCGGCTGATGGACGAGCGGTTCTATCACCTGGATACCTGCTTTTGCCCGCTGGCGGAAGGCTATTTGCTCTATTACCCACCCGCGTTTGATGCTTACTCAAACCGGATGATTGAAATGCGCGTTCCTGAAGCCAAACGGATCGCGGTTGACGAAGCCGACGCGGTAAATTTTGCCTGCAATGCGGTGAATATCGATCGCCTGATTGTGATGAATAAAATTAGCGAAGACCTTAAAGCCCGTCTTGCGGAAGCCGGATTTCAGATTCTTGAAACCCCTCTGACGGAATTCCTTAAGGCAGGAGGAGCGGCAAAATGCTTGACTCTGAGAACCACTGAGCCGCTGGAGCCTCTCCATCAGGCGGTAGCAACGATCGAAACCCGCACGATTCAGCTTGCGGGGCATCTGCTGGATTCGGGCTTAATCAATCGTGCTTTGGATCTGATTATCGAAGGTGGGGGAACCTTCCAGGTCTTGAACTTTAACTTGGGCGAACGTCGCCAAAGCACCTCGTCAGCAGATATTCGCGTCACGGCACCCTCCCACGACGTGATGGACAACATTATGGCGCAGCTTATTGACATGGGCGCAGTTGCCGCTCCCGAAGAAGTCTGCGACAATCCCCTAGAGATCGTGCTGATGGATGGCGTAGCGCCTGACGACTTCTACGTTTCGACCATTTATCCTACCGAAGTGCGGGTTCACTGCCAGTGGGTGCGGGTGCAAAATCAGCGGATGGATGGAGCGATCGTCGTTTCTCCCCTACCCGCAAGCGCTTCTGCTAGCTTCATTGCTGAGTGTAAATTGCTCCGCGACCTCAAAAAAGGCGACCAGGTGATTGTCGGTGTGGAAGGCATTCGCACCGTGCGCAAAGCGGAAGCCCGCGAAAGCCGATCGGATAAAGAGTTTGGCTTTATGGGTTCAGGGGTTTCGAGCGAACGTCGAGTCGAGCTAGTGGTAGAGCAAATTGCCTGGGATCTGCGCCGCATCCGCGATCAAGGAGGCAGAGTTGTGGTAGTTGGTGGTCCGGTCGTGATTCACACGGGCGGCGTAGAACATTTGTCGCACCTAGTCCGCGAGGGCTATGTGCAGGCG
>CASBQM010000048.1 GCA_949127645.1 Synechococcales cyanobacterium PMM_0036 | reverse complement strand
TCCGATCGATCCGCAGCGATCGATTGTGCTGCAACTCTGGCAACCCTTGAGCACCTTCTGTTTCTTCACACCAACAATCGAGGTACTGCCGATCTCCATGCGGCACGATCGCAGCATAGCGAACCGTAAACTGCCACAGCCGCTCCGCCGCATCCTGATAGGACAACTGAAACGGCTGCTGGCGCAGAATGTAGCGCTCGACTTCCAGTCGCCAAGCATGGGTCGGTCGAGCAACGAATTGTTCTAACTCAGTTCTTAGAGGAATGGTGAGTTCACTGCGCTCTAGTAAAAGCTGCGCGATCGCCAGGGCAGATTCAATGTATCCCGCATCGACTAAAGCAGAACGAGCTTGATTGAGGGCATTGATCCGCTCGATCTTCCAGTCGTGATTGGGGGCAATGAGCAACTGGCGGCGGGCGATCGCTTCGACTAGCTTTGAGATGTTGGCGCGATCTCCCCAGGTCATGCCGAGTTCTAGGGCGAGCTGTTCGAGCTGCGCCTTGTCTCGATCAGAAATCGAGAGTGTGACTGACTGCCCTTTACGACCCATATCAACGTACGTACACTTTGAACTTGCTTATTTCTATTGTGCCGATATTATAGACATATAGCAACTTGTCACGTACACCTTTTACTGATATGTCTGCATACTCGGTTACGCTTCGCCCTGTCTATTCTTGTCCTACCTCAGAGCCAATAACAGGGTTGAACCTGCCTGATGGATGGCAGTTGTCTTGGCATCAAGCGGCAACCTTCACCACTTTGCGAGATTCTAATGTCGATGTGGTGTTCAATACTGCAATGACAGGAGACGGGAAAAGTTTGGCGGCTTATCTGAGTGTTCTTCAAGATAATTGTTATGCGATCGGGCTATATCCGACGAATGAACTAGCGAGAGACCAGAATACCCAAATTCGCAATTACATCGCCCAATTTCAGCCAACGAATGAGCCACGAGTCGTGCGATTGAGTGGAGCGGAGCTGGAAAGTTATGCAGAAAATGAAGGTTTACGGAAAAGTGCTGCGATCGCAACTCGGTCTGAGCAAACAGAAGTTCTGTTGACCAACCCTGATCTATTTCATTATTTGCATCGCGGGGCTTATCTCATTCCGGGTGATAGTCCTGACAAATTGTGGGGACGCATTGATAAAGCGTTTGATCTATTTATCTTTGACGAGTTTCATGTCTTTGTAGCCCCACAAATTTCTAGTGTGATCAATACAATGGTCTTGATTCGGTCTACTAGTCGTCGAAAAAAGTTTTTGTTCCTCTCTGCAACACCGGATGAGCAATTAATTCAACGCTTGAGAAAAGCAGGGTTTCGCTGTCAGGTGATCAATCCGATTGAGCAGAATAAGTATCAGTTCCCAGTCTCATTAGAGCAGCAAGAGACGCTTGAGGCAAAAAATTGGAGGCAAGTCGCAAGATCGATACAACTCCACTTTGTACCGTTGGAATCTGCTGCAAAAGCCTCAGAGATTTGGCTGACTGAGAATTCAACGCTGATTTTGGAACAATTTCAGCAGCATCCTGGGAGTAAGGGCGCGATTATTTTGAACTCGATCGCAGCAGTCAAGCGTCTCACGCCTATGTTTCGCACTCTGCTGGAGCCATATGGGTTATCCGTTAGAGAGAACACTGGTCTATCTGGTAAAACAGAGCGAGAGCAGTCTCTCTTTGCTGATCTCGTTTTGGGTACTAGTACGATCGATGTTGGTGTTGACTTTAAGATCAACTTTCTGATTTTTGAATCATCTGACGCAGGGAACTTTATTCAGCGGTTAGGGCGGCTGGGACGACATGATGGGTATCAAACAGGTGATTGCGAAATTCAATTTGATGGTTTTACAGCTTATGCACTAGTTACTCAATTTTTGACTGAACGATTATTCGAGGTAGAGTCACCGCCGTTAGTAGAAGGTGGAGCTTACGAGCGTCCTTTTTTCAACAACAAGGTTTTGGATGAGTATCGCAGTATTAATGATTTTCGAGGCTACTACAAACGTTGGGGCGCATTCCAGTCTCTTTATTTAGCTCGTAAACTAGCAGACAAAACCATTCAGCAACAATATGCGGGCAGTCTAGAGGTTTTCAAGGCAACCTGTGAGCAAGTCTTTGATCGACCTTTCAATCAGCTTGCCAGGTTTGTAAAGGGCTGGGCAAAGGAATGGCAGCAGCTTTCGGGAAAGAAAGAAGGAAATCCGATCTATGAAGATGCTTGCAGCTTTAGAGGTTCTAGTCCGTTGCAGTGTGGAATTTACGATTTGACTGAACTAAATGAAGGCGATCGCTTCAAAACTTACGACTTACCAGGCGTTCTTGGTAATTTAGAAGTTGAGATAATGAGCAAGACGGCATTTCTGCGATCGCTCCAGGACACCGCTCAACGCACCGGACAACCGATTCCGAAAGGTCGGTTCTCTTACTGTTTAGCATTCATGAAACTTCATCGCTATCGAGAAGAGCGATCGAACTGGAAGTTTACCTATTCAGGCGATTTGAGTGCGGCAGCTTGGCGAGTTGACGTTCTCAAAGGCATTGAGATTTGGCAACCTAGTAACCCTTGGGCAAGCGAGATGAATAAACGTCTGAGAATGCAGGGTTTGGTTGCTTATGTAGTGAAGCGTCCTATATCGGAGGTTCGATTCAAATTAAGGCTACCCATGCATTTCCAGATTTACCCAATTAGCGATTCGCACAGTTTGCATGACGCAGTTGCACCTTATGCGATCGCGTTTGGACAAAGTGCTTTGCTACTCGACACCCTCGCCTACCAACTCAAAAGCAAAGGAGAAGATCCGTGGATATTCTAATGTTTCAGTCCCGTTGCCGGGATTTATGAGTGTCTATCGGAGAAGAAATAGCTTACGCCACTAAGTACAGACGTATTTATTTCAATCCCGTTGGCGGGATTCAGTCTCTTACTCTAGAAAGCAAGACTCCGACAGGTGTTGAGCTATCCTACCAAGTTTCGACATATTTAACCTGTTAAATACGTCTGAATTTAGAAAACCTTGCAATCCGCTATCGATCACGCTAGATTTTAATCGACTGAAAAGATAGTTCTTTTGAACTGTAAATTTAGTCACATTCATTAAACTGGAGAAATTTTATGGCAACTCGAAAGACCAAGATAGAATTACTGCTTGACGCGCTTTCAGATGATGATTGGCACTGGGGAGACGAACTAGCTGCTGAAGTTGGTTGGCGCTTTGGGGCAACAATTAAAGTTGCGCGTTACAAAGGCTACTCAATTGAAACTGAGCGAGTAGGTTTAAAGCATCGCTACCGACTTCTATAAGCTTCAGTTGTTTAAAGCGTGAGCAGACTCTCTAGCTTATAGGAAATCTGTAGACAAGAGGGAGGCTTTTGAACAGCTTTCGGCATTAGGTGCAGGCGTAAGTACCCTTAACCCCCTTGTTATTTTCGTTAGCAAGGTTGGTCTGAGCAATAACAAGCTCTACAACTACAATGCAAACATTCAAAACTGCTTCCCTCTTTCCTGAACCTACTGAAATCAGTGAGCAATTTCTAGATGATGAACTCTGTAAATGACGATTTTGATTGGTTAGACGATTCTGATTCAGATGGTGAAAGCAGCGATCGCACAATCGCCCCTGTTCGACAAGAACTCCTGACGCTTAAGTTATTACGAGAAGCTATTCAAGCCCAAAATCCAAATGATGCAGTGATGCAGGATTTTGCTGAATATGTGTTGCCTAACCTATTAAGAGTTGCAATCGGCGTGACCGCAAAGGGAGGACGTTTCTTTGATCGACTGGATCAGCAACGAGAGGCTGAAGGCAAAGTGAAAGTTCGACGAGATAATGCTGCTGATCAATCGCTCAATACACATTTGCTGAATGGGTTATTTCCTGCAAACTTGATTGAGCAGCGATTGGGGAAACTTGATACTACGATTCGGAGAGTGATTAAAGAACGAGAGCGAAGGCTTGCGATCGCAGGTTTCATTCTCCACGATTTTGAAAAATTTCCTGACGTACCAGATGACTGTCGCAAACTATCGTTAGAAGAACATCGACAGATTATCGATCAGAAAGTTCAACAGCTAGGACTCAATCTTTTCATTGATTCGAGCAATCCTGAAGCCTATCGAGATTATATTGATGACTTACTTTGCATCGCATATAACGCACAACGCCGATGGGATACAAACTGGAATTTTTCTGAATATGGTTTAGATCCAGTTCTAAATGGTCGATTGCTTTTGAGCCTATCCAACTTAGCGTGTCTAGCAGACTCACTCGCTTCGATCATCAAACATCCCTATGATGCTGAAAGTTCCAGACTTAAAGAACTGCTGCATAGTCTGAGTGATGGACAACTGAAATTCACCTATCACAGCATTTCAGAAAATCGAGGGGTTCTTACCAATGTAGTGAACAACGCTCTGATGGAAGCGCATACTAGCTTAAATACAGGTGAATGTCTCTACGAACCACTCCTTTACTTGCCAACTGGCGTAATCTATCTAGCGACTAAAGACGCACCTCCAATCGATCCTAGTGATCTTCCAGAACGAGTTGTAACCAAAATTAAAGACCTTTGTACTGAACAGTTGCGGCTCAGGCAAACTGGGTTTGGGCGCGATGGCAAAGGCATGAAGTATGCGGATTTCTATGGATTGTTTTGCAGCGATCGCACCCTCATGCAAATCGCATTAGACGCAACACTCCGCATCTTATCACCCAGCAAAAGCTCAGTCGCTCAGAGTCGCAACGATAAGCTGCTAGACTTCCAGCAGAAAGGTGCATTATCAGCCGACTATGATTTTGGCTTCGGGGATGACATTCGGATTGATCAGATAGCGGAATTTGGCGATGTGGTGAGCCGCAAAATTTGGGGCGATCGCGTTGAGAAAATTACGACTGCTCGTAAGCAAGATAAGAAACTGCCTGAACTCCCTGAACTGAACCTGACCCACAAAGTAGCGGAATCACTGGGACTAGCAGAATTCTTGCCTCAAATTCGAGAGATTCAAAAAATCAATGAAACCCTAAAGGAGAAGAAGCTTAAAGGGAGTACAGGTGGAATTCCTTATGAATGGTACTACTTAGCCGCAAAATATTTAGAGCGTCATCCTGGGATCGAGAATGTTCGTGAAGTTTGCGATCGCGTTATCACTTGCGTTGTCGAATCTATTGAGCCAATTACCGCTCAATACAAATTACCGGATGGATGGAGTGATCTGCGATCGTGGGTCAAGTCTGTCGTTATGCTGCCTCATTCGCCACCTTCTCAGCAAGTCGATCAATTTCTCAAAGAGTTGGCAAACTACAATGCAGCAAAGAAATCTGGACGCGGAAAGCAGTTGATCTGTTCAGTCTCTCACTCCGCTTATACAGTCACCGAGCAGATGGAATCATCCGTGCTATTTACTCCACAGGTGTACACCAACAAGCAAACACTAGGAGGAGGAAACGCAAAACGAAACATTTCTAGTATTGCCAGCTTAGAAATTATGCTCAGGCAAATTCTAATGAATCAAACACAAGCTGTTGGAAAGCGATTTGAAGATGGCAAATATCGCTATCTCTATTTCTATCCCACTTACTACTTCACGCCAGAAACCAATCGTTTTTTACAGAAAGCCTATACCAGCAT
>CASBQM010000047.1 GCA_949127645.1 Synechococcales cyanobacterium PMM_0036 | reverse complement strand
TCATCTTGAGTCACCAAATCTGCCGTACTTGAAGCAATCAATTCACTGATGCGATCGAGGCAAGCATTCAATCCTGCCGCAAATTCATAGCGACTTAAAGCATGGTTGCCTAGATAGGTTCTATTGGGATACCCTGCAATACAGCCGTAGCGTTCAGTAAGTGACTGAAGAGCTGTAAATGCCCAGTCTGTAGGCTGCACATCCGAAAGCTGGGAAATAGCCGTAACTCTCGCCATGGCATCTTTCCGATCAACGGCTTGAACCTCAGCGCCTTCTGCCTGAGAAGCTTCTGCTAAGGAGATCAACATCAGGGGGACGATCGCCAGAACATTCCAGAAATTCTTTGAAAGCATTTTGTAGATTTAGAAGGTAGATGGATTTCTGCCGCAGCAAATTGCAATCTTACGATAGTCTAGAAATGTCAAGAACTTGGAAAGATTAAGTTAGCGCTGTAAGCTTTTAGGAGATTTGATAGGTAACAGCACGGTGAAACAACTGCCATCTCCAAGTTGACTTTGAACAGAGATTGAGCCATCGTACATTTGAGCGACATTTTGAGCGATCGCTAATCCTAGCCCAGCTCCACCCGATTCATGAGAACGAGAAGAGTCAGCTCGCCAAAAGCGATCGAAAATATCCTCAAGATGTTCTGGTGAGATGCCTATTCCAGTATCCTGCACGTTCACTAGAATATGAGTCCCTCGCTGATAGGCACAGATCTCAATTGCGCCTTTTTCAGGTGTATATTGTAGTGCATTCACGATTAAATTCGTAAACAGATGAGTTAATTGCAGAGTGTCACCTGTAAGATGCAGCAGTTCAGCTATGTCTGACTTTAAATCAATCTGCTTTGTATCTGCTTGCGGTTGATAAAGCTGTACTAAGTGCTGTAAAAGTGAGGTCAAATTAACGTCCTGCCAATCTCGCTGAAGATGGCGATCGTTTCGAGCCAGCAGCAATAAATCTTCGGTCAGGCGAGTCATCTGGCGGGTGGCGCTGGCGATCGCCTGAAACTTTTCGGCATCAGCCTCTCGGATTCCTTCAGGATATTTCAGCGCCACCGCCGCATTGCTCTTGATCGCCATTAAGGGGCTACGTAACTCATGAGACGCATCGGCAGTGAACTGCTGAAGGCGCTGAAAGCTTTTCTCAATGGGCTGCATGGCTTGACGGGTTAGCCAAATTCCTCCCAAGCTACTCAGGATCAGAGCCGTCAGCACGCCTCCCTCTAGACCCCAATCTAGCCGCTGCAACGTGTCGTCCAAATTTTGGGAAGATTGGCTGGCTCTGACGTATCCAATTAGGCGGTCATTTCTTGAAGTAATGCCTGAACTAATCTCAGAATTAACGACTGGCAGCGTTACCCCCTGAATCTGTGCTTGAGTCTGTACAGATTGCTGATTGGGCTGAGGTCTAGGCAAAGGCAGCGTCAAAATCTGCTCTCCCTGTTGACCCAGAAGATTTCCTTGCAGATCAAACCACTGGAGAGCCTGTTTTCGAGCAATTAGATCTTGCGTTGAAAAGTCTGTATCTGCCTGAAAGCGACCGTTTATAAACTCAATGCTTGACGCAGCGCCCTGCCCCAACGTGATGAGTTGTTCAGTCAACTGCTGTCTTAAACTATGAGCAAAGGTAGCGCGAACGGCGATCGCAAACACGCCCAAAATTAGAGTAAACACCCCTAGATAAGAGATCAGCAGCCGATGCCGAATTTCCTGAAACATAATGTATTGAGGCGCAATTTATTGAAGCGTAATTTATTGCAACACAGCTAGCGATCGCTGTCTCCACAGAGGCGATAGCCCACGCCGTAAACCGTTTCGATCATTTCCTTTGGACTTCCTGCCATCTTGAGCTTACGCCGTAGATTGGTGATGTGAGTTTTAATCGTGTCTTCTCCAGAAATCTGATCAAATTCCCACAATTTTTCTAGCAGCATAGAACGACTAAAAACTTGAGTCGGACTTTTTAGAAAGCACTCTAAGATCATATGTTCCTTGGGCGTTAGCGCCAGGATATTTCCAGCATACGTGATGCTGTGCGCCACAGGATCAAGCTGTAGTTTTCCGTATTGCACGGTCTGTTGCACAGATGGATTGCGACGAGACATTGCCCTAATTCGAGCCGCTAGTTCGTCCAATTCAAAAGGCTTAATCATGTAATCATCTGCACCTGCATCTAGTCCAATGACCTTATCTCCCGTGGTATCTCGCGCGGTAAGCATCAGTACATAGGCAGTACATCCGACGGTACGCAACCGTTTACATAGGCTGATACCATCTAGTAGGGGCAGCATCAGATCCAGTAAGATCAGATCGTAGCTATTGGTCTGAGCATATTCCCAACCTTGCAACCCGTCCCGCGCTAAATCAACGACGTACCGCTGATGTCTCAAGTCCTCTGCCAGGGGTTTTGCAATGCGCTGATCGTCTTCGACTAGAAGTATTCTCATTACCATCATCCCTCATTTCTCACCGATCAAAAGCGATCGTTCTTCCCCACGGTTTCTAAATCACTTCTCTACGGCTTCTAAAGCGATAGTTTAGCAGTCTCTAAAGCGGTAATTTAGCAGCAACTCCTACAGGACGAGGCAAGCTTGCGGGAGTCGGGGAAACTTTTTTGAGATAGAGGCAATGCCGATCGCTCTGACTCACAGGTGTTTTAAAGGCTTCTATTTCAGTCAATTCGCCGCCTAGCTGTTCCAGCGCTTCTGCCAAAACGATCGCCTCTTCTTCAGTCCACTGTCCTCGATATAGTACAGCTACTCCGCCTAGTTTGAGTAACGGCAGCGCGTATTCAGCACAAACGGCGGCATTGGCAACGGCACGAACTAACGCTAGGTCGTATACTTCCCGATGATAGGAGCCATGACCAATTTGCTCAACGCGATCGCTTAGAGTTACAGCATTAGAAATCTCTAATTCAGCCAGCAATCTATCCACAAACGCCATTTTCTTGCGGGTAGAGTCGAGGAGCGTAACTTGC
>CASBQM010000046.1 GCA_949127645.1 Synechococcales cyanobacterium PMM_0036 | reverse complement strand
CAGTTCTTCAAACACGGCTCCGACTTTCGGGACGGCTAGACGCTTCATGCCTTCTTTAATCCGAGCCAGCTCAGGGGGCAGTGCGCCACCCACAAACGGCAGGTTCTTTACCTGTTCCTCTAGGTTGTCTGTGAGAAACTGCACGGGCGGACTAAGGCGAATTTTGTTGAGATAACGTGGAATTGCACCGACGTTGGGCGAGATGGACATTTCGTTATCGTTTAGCACTACCACCAGGTTTGTCTTGGGCATATGTCCGGCGTGGTTGATGGCTTCTAGCGCCATGCCGCCCGTTAGTGCCCCATCGCCAATGACCGCAGCCACCTTAAATTTGTCGCCATTCAGGTCACGCGCCATCGCCATGCCGAGAGCTGCTGAAATGCTGGTGGAGGCGTGACCTGCACCAAAATGATCAAACGGACTCTCGCAGCGTTTGAGATATCCTGCCACGCCGCCTTTTTGGCGTAGCGTATGGAAATTGTTGTAGCGCCCGGTGATCAGCTTGTGAGGATAGGCCTGATGCCCTACATCCCAAGTCACTTTGTCTCGATCGAGATCTAATGTTTGATATAAACCTAGCGTGAGTTCTACTACACCTAGACCAGGTCCCAAATGTCCACCATAGGCTGCAACGGTTTCCAGGTGCTTTTCTCGAATTTGGAGCGCAATTTGTTTAAGCTGCTGGATTGAGAGACCGTGCAATTGATTAGGGTGAGTTAATTCGCTCAGATGCATACAGAGCAGATACCTCTTGAGTTTTACTTGAGTTCTTTTAGGCTATTTACTATTTTCTCACTCTAATTCAATTCGAGGGAAAGATTAATATAGGTTCTTAAGGTATTAATTTGTTAAAAGCCACAGCTAGCACGACGTTTTGGCACAAAAAAGCTGAGGGTTCGCCATTTTGCATCCCTCAGCTCTATTGAAATAGTTTCTACTCAAATATCTTTCACTCAAATATCTTTCACTCAAATATCCTTCTAAGTGGATCAGTGCTGCTGAATGCGCCCCCAATTACTGCGGCTTCCCTCTCTTTTT
Organism: Synechococcales cyanobacterium PMM_0036; assembly: GCA_949127645.1. Lineage (GTDB taxonomy): Bacteria > Cyanobacteriota > Cyanobacteriia > Elainellales > Elainellaceae > Drouetiella. The sequence goes on along the minus strand of CASBQM010000046.1, from coordinate 2,125 downwards.
TTGAGTGTAGCCATCATTTGTTGCCGGACGGCAAGTGCCCACAGGTCAAAGTCAAAATCGTTGCCCGTGAACGCTTGGAGAAGAAATCTCGGCTGTTTGCTAACCTGTGCTTGGCTGTCCATCACGCGCTTGAGGATATACATCAGACATAGTGTGCCTCAATTGCGCAAAATAGCCTGTATCGTTGTGGTACAAAACTTTTTAGAGTATGCATTTTTTACATTAACTTCATGCAATTCTCACATGAATCCGTGGAGTTACTGAAGCCTCTCTAGTCAAATTTTAATCAACATACTGAGACAAGTCTCACGGATTGTTGGAATCAAGGCTTGTTAGGTAGTGAACGAGTCTTACTTGATCCTGCAGAAGCGCCAGGGGAGGGTTTACTTAGATTTGAACTTGGCATTGAACTTGGCAAGGGCTGATTTAAGTTGTAGGGAGAATTTGATGAAGGCAATGATGAACCTGGTAGACCACTAGGAGTATAGAGATCAGCGGGAGTAGATAAGCTATTTGAACCCGGTAAACTATTTGAACCCGGTAAACTATTTGAACCCGGTAAGCTACTTGAACCTGCGTTTGGTAAAGTCAACTCTGCTGAGGTAGAGCCGGGCAAGGTTGCTAAAGCCACCCGATCGCCTCCCACCGATTGCAGTAGGTCTAGAACCTGCACAACATCATTGTAACTAGCTGCTCGTGAGGCATATAACACCATTGTGCCTTCGGGACTAGTCTTGCGGAAGTTGAGCAAGGTCTGATAAAGCTGATCTCTAGAAACAGCCTGCTTTTCGACGTAGGTTTGCCCGATCGGATCAACTGTGACAATGAGCAGCTTGCGCATCTGGGTTGTGCCTGTTGCCGCTCGGGGTAGGTCAACATTAATAGCGTTTTGTCGCGTTAGGGTTACGGCAGCAAGAATAAAAAACGTCAGGATGCAGAAGATTACGTCAATGAGCGGGATAATCTCAATCCGGACTTCAGGCTCATGAGCGTCGCTATGGATTTTCATGGAGTTTCCTCTGAGATAGAGGGAGACAGGGTGCCGGAGGGAAGCTGGCGATCGCGCTGCCACATCCGCCCTTTGCGATACAGCAGCTCTAGCTCATTGCCCGACTGACGAAAGATTTTTGCCTGTCCGCCCACAAAGCTTTGGTAGAGCCGATAAAAGGTTAGCGCCGTGATGGCAATAATCAGACCGCTGGCGGTACTAATCAGCGCTTCTGCAATGCCTAGGGTTGCACCCGCAGTAGAATCTGTGCCCAAATCCCCAATCCGAATGGAGCTGAGGGAGCCAATCAGCCCTAACACAGTGCCTAGTAATCCTAGTAATGGCGAAATGGCGATCGTCGCCTCTAAGATTTTTTCACCCCGCCGCATGACTGCCAGCTCTTCATCGGCTGACGCTTCCAGGGCAAGCTGAAACACCTCTGGGTCAGGACTTTCCAACTCCAGTGCTGAATAGAGAAAGCGCCCGATCGGCTGATTGCTTGATTTTCGGGCAATTTCAGTGGAGGCATCCCAATCGCGCCGCGCCGCCTCCAGCACCCGACCCGCAATTTCACGATCGTGGGTGAGAATTTTTGACCAAAACCAAGCCCGCTCAATAATGGTACTGAGCGCCAGAAACGAAAGGAGCAGCAGGGGCCACATGGCGATGCCGCCTCTGGCAAACAGGTCAGAAATATTCACCGCTTTGTCTTACCTCCATCAACGTCTTACCTCTATCTACGTATTATCTCTATCCACGCATCACGCTTCGATCGCAGAGCCGCTTAATTGCCAAGCCGCTTAATCTCCAAGCCCAGATATCAAATTTTGTCCGTCAACAAGCTCAGCAAACAAGTCTCGAAAACAACTTTAATTTTAAGGACCGCCGATCGCCTTCGACTATTCTTCGCTACTATTCGCTTGTGAATGAGCATCAACAGACCAATATAGATCCAATTGACTAGAATTCTTGAAAAAGGTTCGGGATGAAAAAAGAGTGAGGCGATCGTTTCATAGAAGCGGAGCATTTCAACACCTCTATAAAATGATTGTCTCACCCTAAAAGATGAGCTAGCAAATTCAGAATGCTGGTGATCAGCCTGTAGTTCGGCGGACGTGATCTTGAATTTGCTGCTTG
>CASBQM010000045.1 GCA_949127645.1 Synechococcales cyanobacterium PMM_0036 | reverse complement strand
GAGCGGGAGAGGGATTTAGGGTGAGGGCGATCGGGAAAGTTGTACATTGCGTAAGAAACCTATCTAGAACATGAGCAATTCGCAAGAAAAGCTACAGACTTCGTGACTTGTGACAATGAGAATAGTTAACTAGGAAGAGGTGCCTAAATCTGACCCGCACAGACTCGCCTCATGCAGACTCGCCTCAATGCAGACTCGCCTCAATGCAGACTCGCCTCAATACTGCTTATCCTTCCGCCCAGAGCTACTTATCCTTCCGTCCAGAGCTACAGAACCCGACATGATCTCGTCTGCCAATACGTCTCAGTCTTCTACCCCGTCGCCCATGCCGCTGCCTAACCAGCTTGATGATTACTATCAGGAAGTTCAGGCGGTGATCTTATCGCGGCAAAATCCCCTCACGGGTCTGATGCCCGCCAGCACCGCCATCAATGCCCACGGCAACTACACCGATGCCTGGGTACGCGACAACGTATACAGCATTTTGGCGGTTTGGGGACTGGCGATCGCCTATCGCAAGCTGGATGCCGACCAGGGGCGCACCTACGAGCTAGAGCAAAGCGTTGTCAAGCTGATGCGAGGGCTGCTATTCGCCATGATGCGACAGGCAGATAAGGTCGAGAAGTTTAAAGAAACCCAGCACCCGCTGGATGCCCTGCACGCCAAGTATGCCACCGACACCGCCGATACCGTCGTCGGCGACGACCAATGGGGACATCTCCAGCTTGATGCCACCTCAATCTATCTGCTGATGCTGGCGCAGATGACGGCTTCAGGGCTACAAATTATTTTCACGATCGACGAGGTGAATTTTGTTCAAAACCTGGTCTACTACATCGGTCGCGCCTACCGCACCCCCGACTACGGCATCTGGGAGCGGGGCAACAAGATCAACCACGGCAACCCAGAGCTAAACGCTAGCTCCGTTGGCATGGCGAAGGCGGCGCTAGAGGCGATGAACGGGCTGGATTTGTTTGGGGTGAGAGGCAGTCAGGCTTCGGTGATTCACGTGCTGCTGGATGAAATTGCTCGAACCCGCACGACTCTGCAATCTTTGCTGCCCAGGGAATCTAGCTCTAAAGAAGTAGATGCGGCTCTGCTCAGCGTCATTGGTTTTCCGGCGTTCGCGGTTGAAGATGCAGCACTGTATGAGCGCACCCGCACCAAGATTATCACTAAGCTGCAAGGTCAATATGGCTGCAAGCGCTTTTTGCGAGACGGACATCAGGCAGTAATTGAAGACTTTCAGCGCCTACACTACGAGCCTTGGGAGCTAAAGCAGTTTGAGCATATTGAGTGCGAGTGGCCGCTGTTCTTCACCTATCTAATGCTGGATGCTCTGTTTCAGGGCGATCGCCTTCAAGCCGACGAATACTATCAGCGCCTTCAGCCCTTGCTAGTCGAGAAAGATGGTTTTAAGCTGCTGCCCGAAGTTTATTACGTGCCAGCCGAAAGCATTGAAGCCGAACGCGCTAATCCTTATAGCCAGCCGCGCTTACCGAATGACAACGTTCCCTTAGTGTGGGCACAAAGCCTCTATCTGCTGGGAAAGATGCTCCGCGATCGCCTGATTAACGTGGGCGATGTTGATCCGCTAGGTCGGCATTTGCGTCTGGGCAGTCGGCAGTTGCCGCTCGTGCAAATTGCCCTGCTTGCCGAAGATGAATCTTTGCAATCCGAGCTAGCGACCTATGGTATTGATACCCAAACTCCCGCCCAGGTTGCCCCGATCCAAGTCCACAACTCCAATGAGCTTTCGCTGATTTATCACCAGATCGGACGCAACGACAAGCTAGGGCTGACGGGTCGCCCGATTCGTCGCCTTCGTAGCCTAACCACCTCGCGGGTGTTCCGAGTCAGAGGCGAAACACTAGTGTTTTTGCCCTCTTTTCTGGATCAGCAGCAGTTTTACCTTACCCTGGACTACCACTTTCTCGTCGATCAAATTCGAGGCGAGCTGGTCTACATCCAGCGCCATTGGTATCATCTGGGGCGACCGATCATGACCCTGCTGTTGACCCATGAGATGTTTGAGAATGAGATGTTTGAGAAGGGCAGGGCGATCGATCAATCGCCTTTTCTCCAGCTTTTGAACGAGCTAAAAGACGGCACCTGCAACGGGGTGACGGTCAAACTAGGGCATCTTAATCAGCTTATGCTGACCGCCGGGACAGAGCGCATTGATTTCGTGCATGAGTTTAAGTTTGTCGAATCCTCGATGCAGGGCACGGAATCCACGCCGCAATACCTAACCACGACTCTCGACGGCACCCTTCCCCTTAACAGCGCGCAAGAGTTTTTGCTGGAGTACGAAGCCGAAGTGCCGCAGCTACTTAGCCGCTTACAGCAGTCTTGCAACCTCTACGAGCAGATTGGTTTGCTAAAAATCCTCAGTCAGTTGCAGGGTTCAGGCTTCGATACCGGGCTGGGCAGTCTTGGCAAACCCGTTGTCCTCTCGGATCTGCTAAACGAGGTCTATAACAAGGCGAGGCAGTTTCAGCTCTGGACAGTAATTCGGCAGTCCGCAGGCTTGCTTAATAAAGTGGATATTGGTCTGGCAGATGCGATCGCCACTATCCTAATTCGGGGTAAACAAATCGCGGTGGGCAAAGCCTATAGCGAGGCGGCGCTAATCAGCAGTCCGCTACAACCTGCCGACATTATGGAGAAAATCCAGAAGTTTAGCGGTAACGACGTGCGTGAACATCCGCTGACTCAGGAAATCATTCTGTATCTCAG
>CASBQM010000044.1 GCA_949127645.1 Synechococcales cyanobacterium PMM_0036 | reverse complement strand
GGTTTCGCCTGAGCCGACTGCCCCTGAGCCGACTGCCCCTGAGCTGACTGCCCCTGAGCTGCCTTTACCCGAAATTAGCTTCAAACAATCTTTTCTAGACAGTCTCTTTCGCTTAGGGAAATCTCAAGAAACCGCAACGTCGCAGGACTCGTATACTGCTTTGGCAAATCTGGTGCGCGATCGTCTTTTGCAGTTCAAAACGCCTGAAGCTCACTTGAAGCAGGGCGATCGGCTGGTGAGCGAATTTTCTGCCGAGTATATGCCGGGTCTGCATCTCGCTAGCAATCTGCTGAATTTAGACCTAACCGATTTGGTCGGGCAGGCAATGCAGGAGCTAAATATCAAGCTGGATGATTTGCTAGCGCAAGAAGAGGAGTCGGGGCTGGGTCGGGGTGGCTTGGGTCGGCTGATGGTGTGCTACCTGGAAGCACTGGCAACAGCAAAAGTTCCGGCGATCGGCTATGGCATTCGCTATGAGTACGGCATTTTTGACCAAGAAATCTCGAATGGTTGGCAGATTGAAGTTGCTGACGAGTGGCTGCGCAACGGCAATCCTTGGGAAGTGGAGCGTTCAGAGCTTGCTGTAGAGGTGCAGTTTGGCGGTCGGACTGAAGCCTATATAGATGGTCAGGAGCGCTATCGCGTCCGCTGGGTTGCGGATGAGACGGTGAGAGGTGTCCCCTACGATACGCCTATTCCGGGCTACAAATCCAGCGCGATTAGCCTCTTGCGCCTGTGGAAAGCTGAAGCTGCCGAAAACTTCTCGAAGGTTCTCTATCCCAGCGACACGGAGTTTCAGGGTAAACAGGTACGGTTAAAGCAGCAATTTTTCTTTGTCTCCTGCTCGCTACAAGACCTGATTCGGATGCACCTAGAGACCGATGGAATGATTGCAACTTTACCCGATCGCTTCGCCCTACAGCTCAATGACACCGACCCGCTGATTGCGATCGCTGAACTCATGCGTTTGCTGGTGGATGAGCATGGTCTGACATGGGATCAGGCTTGGCAGATTACCCAAAGCTGCTTCGCATACACCAATCACAGCTTGCTGCCAGAAGCCCTTGACTACACGCAATATGCGCTCAATCTGGTGGGCACTTTGCTGCCGCGACATCTGGAAATCACTCTGGAGATTAACGATCGCTTTTTAGAGGATGTGCGATCGCGCTTTCCCGGCGATGAGGATCGCGTACAGCGGATGTCGCTGATTGATGAGAGGGGCGATCGCTATGTGCGGATGGTGTATCTTGCCTGTCTAGGTAGCCATGCGGTCAACGGCGTTTCGGCGCTGAATACCGCAATTTTGCAGCATCTCATCGTTCCGGATTTCTACGAGCTGTATCCAGAGAAGTTCAGTGCTAAAACAAACGGGGTGTCGCCCCGTCGGTTTTTGGCGTTGAGCAACCCGCGTTTGTCTGAACTGATTACGTCTAAGATCGGCGATCGCTGGATTACGGATTTAGAACAGCTCAGCAAACTAGAGAAATTCGCTGATGATGCCGAATTTTGCAGCCAGTGGCGACAGGTGAAACAGGCGATGAAGCAAGAGTTGGCAGACACCATTCAGCAAAGCGGCGTTGCTGTAGATGTTAACTCGCTGTTTGATGTCCAGGCGATCGAGATTCACGAACATAAGCGTCAGCATTTGAACCTGCTGCATATTATTACGTTGTACAACCGTATCAAGACAAATCCCCATCTTGAGCTGCCGTCCCGGACGTTTATCTTTAGCGGCAAGGCTGCCCCCGACTACAGTGCCGCCAAGCTGATTGTTAAGCTGGTTCATGCGATCGCTGAGGTCGTTAACGCCGATCCGGATGTGCAGGGACGGATTAAGGTAGTTTTCTTGAAGGACTTTACGATTCAGCTCAGCCAGCAAATATATCCGGCAACTGATTTAGCAGAATACATCTCTACTGCCGGAACGGAAGCTTGCGGTATCGGCAATATGATTACCGTGATGAACGGTGGATTGCTGATCGGCACTCGTGACGGTTCTAATCTAGAGATTCGTGACGCGATCGGCACAGAGAACTTCTTCCAGTTTGGGCTAACGGTCAACGACATCTTGGCACAGCGACCAACCTACAGTCCCAGCGAGGTTTACAACACCAACCCAGAGCTAAAGCAAGCGATCGATCAGATTGCATCAGGCACCTTTTCTAACGGTGATACGGAACTGTTTCAGCCCTTAATTCACCGGATGCTCAATTGGGATGCCCATCTGCTGTTAGCAGACTATGCGTCCTATATAGCCTGTCAAGAGCAGGTGAGCCAGGTTTACGCCGATGGCGATCGCTGGACTCGCATGACTATCTTGAGCGCTTCGAGAATGGGGCAGTTCTCAGCCGATCGCGCGGTTCAAGCATACTGCCGGGATACTTGGAGAATGCTTAAGGAGTAGTAGAGGCATTCACCAAGATATTTACCAAGACATTCACTAAGACATTCACTAAGACATTTACTAAGACATTCAAAACGCTTTCTCTCTCTTCATCACTTCACCGATCGTCAAGTTGGGTTGCGGCTTTCCACTATAAGCTGTTCCCACGTTACCCTGGTAAAAGTGCGCCTGACCAATTTCGTAGGCTTCGGCAGGTAAAGGCACATAGCCTACGCTAGCAGAAACCCGCTCCGCGTTTTTGAGGTAAAAGGTGACAAATTAGCCGATCGCCGGATTTTGCTGAGCGGCTTGGGCATTGACATAGATGAATAAAGGGCGAGACAACGGCTGATAGGTGGCGTTTTTTACGGTCTCTACTGACGGAAAAACCCCGTTAATAGCTATGGGTTTCACCTTGTCTCTGTTGTGTTCGTAATAATATAGCCCAAAGTATCCTAGCGCATTCAAATCTTTGCTAACGCCCTCTACTAAAATATTGTCATCTTCACTGCCTGTATAGTCACTCCGGGTTTTCTCGGCTCTGGTTACAACATCTGCAAAATAGTCGTAGGTTCCAGAATCTGCTCCTGCCCCAAATAGAGTAATCGGACGATTCACCCATGAAGAACGCACCTGATTCCAAGTTTTAATTTTTCCTTGCGCTGCTGATTCCCACAGCGTCTTCAGTTCGGCGATCGTCATATCCTTTGCCCAGGTATTTTTAGGGTTAACGACGACGGTTAACGCATCAAAGGCGATCGGCAGTTCAATAAACGGAATCGCCGCCTGACGGCAGGCTATCAGCTCTTGGGTCGAAATCGGTCGAGACGCGTCGTTAATATCGATCTGTCCTGCAAAAAATTTCTCAAAGCCACCGCGCGTTCCAGAAAAAGTAGCCGAGACTTTTGCACGAGGATAGGACTGCTTGAACTGTTGAACGATCGTATCCGTAATCGGAAAAACCGTACTAGAGCCATCAATTTCAATGACATCATTTTTGACGTTTTCTGACAAGGCTGGAGGACTACTAGCCTGAGTTCCCCCTGATCGAGACGTGCTGTAAATCGCTAAACCAATGACGATCGCAACCACAGACAAATAAATTCTGAGCGGCTTTTGCTGGAAACCCATAGGCATCTCACTCTACTCTCGCTCTACAAAGGGCTGACCTTAGCAAGCAGTCTTCCCAAACAGCAAACCTGAGATAAAGCGAACGTGTTTTTATTGAAACATCAAATGGACAACTCAGCCGAGGATTTATCATACTGGCATGGAGAGCAGCGATTACCCAGCGTTATTACTCCCGCAACAGTTGCATTCCTAACTCTAGTCCTAATCCCTCAACTTTTTTCGAGTCCTAACCGAATCAATCAGTCTCGATCGCACTTAACCTATTAATCATTTTTTCTTAACCCTCCGTAGCTCTCCTGATTATGCCCTCTTAACCTCGACTGGATACGCTGATAGCTGACGTAGTATGCGTGTCCAAGAAAAGCGTCGGGAGTATTTGTATGGTGTCAAATGGAGTGCGTTTTCAGTTTAAGCGCTGGAAATCTGGTAATTGGAGAGCTTTTTTAGCCCTAGTTGTTGCAACAGCAACACTCGCTTTCTCGGCACCTGCGGTCTTTTCTCAAGCCAGCAGCGATGTCAAGATTGACGGTTCTAGCACTGTGTATCCGATTACGGAAGCTGTTGCAGAAGAATTTCAAAAACAGAATCCTAGCGCTAAGGTAACGGTCGGTATTTCCGGTACGGGTGGCGGCTTCAAAAAGTTCTGTAATGGTGAAATTGATATTTCTGATGCTTCACGCCCCATCAAAGCGGAAGAAATCGCTGCTTGTAAAGCAAAAGGAATCGAGTATATTGAGCTGCCGATCGCCTACGATGCACTCACAATTGTAGTGAATCGCAGCAATAGCTGGGTGAACAGCATCACAACCGCCGAGCTAAAGAAAATCTGGGAACCTGCTGCAACCGGCAAGGTGATGAAGTGGAACCAAGTTCGCGCTAGCTGGCCCGATGCACCTCTGCGTCTCTACGGCCCTGGAACGGATTCAGGCACCTTCGACTATTTCACCGAAGCTATCAACGGCAAGGCAAAAGATAGCCGCACTGACTTTACCGCTAGTGAAGATGACAACGTCTTGGTGCAAGGTGTAGTAAGCGATCGCAATGCCATGGGTTACTTTGGCTATGCTTACTATGAAGAGAATCAGCAGAGGCTCAGAGCGGTTCCTGTTGATGCTGGCAAAGGCAAAGGCGCTGTTTTGCCTAGCGCTGCCAACGTAGAAAACGGCACCTACACGCCGCTTTCTCGCCCTCTATTCATCTATGTTGCGAAGAAGTCTGCCGATCGCCCAGAGGTCAAGCAGTTCGTTGATTACTACCTGAGCAACACTCAGCTAGTCAAGGAAGTTGGCTACGTGCTTTTGCCTTCTGACGCCTATGTTGCTGTTAAGGCGCATTGGGATGGTCGTAAGGTTGGAAGTGTGTTTGCAGGTCGCAACACCGTCGGTGTCAAAATCACCGATATCTTGCAGCTAGAAGCAGCGCTCTAACAACCTCACTCTATGTCGTGAATTAATGTTTGCTCCCTCTAACTCTTGAGTAGAGTTGGGGGGAGCATTTACACTAAATATGAACTCCCGGATTTGACCTTCTGCAATTTTCGCCCCATGGGAACTTCACCACATACACGGCAAAGTACACACCAAAATACACAGCAGAATACACGGCAACGAGGCGCTCTGATTCGCAAACTGCTGTTTCATCCCATGACCCTGATCTCTCTGATCTTGCATGGCACAATTTTGTCTTTGCCGCTGTTGCCGCCCGCTCAGAAAGCGGAGCCTGCACCCAAAAAAGAGAAAGAGGAAAAAATTTCGCTTACGTCTTTGCTGCCACCCAACGCCGCTAAGCCCAAGGTTGCACCTGCGCCAAAGCCTGCTGTAACTGCCGCGTTAAAGCCTGCCGTAACTGCCGCAGCGCCTCCCCCTATCTCTGCTCCTGCCGCTCCGCCTCCTGCTGCTCCCTCTCCAGCACCATCTGCTGCACCATCTGCTGCGCCTACTCCGCCGCCGTCAGTTGATTTAGGAGGCAGTGGCAGTGTGGGTTTATGCCCCAATCCTCAGTCGTTTGATGCTCAGCAAATTGGCTATTTCTTTGCTGATCCTGCTAATCCAGACTCAGATCCCGTTGCAGGTATCGTCAAAATTGACTGGAAGAATACGCCGCCTGACAAAGTGCAAAACGATTTGCAAGCGCTAGCCACAGGACAAAAACTAACGCTTCAGACGATCGGCAATTTTGGCGGTGCCCCCTTGTTTTCATTACAAACGGCACAGGGACAGGTTGCCCTCTATGCTAGTCTCGTGTCCGGAAAAGGCGGCGCTTCCACCATGCTGGTGACTTGGAGTGGCGACCCCAATCAATTTCCAGCAGGCACAGCCGCGTTGACTAGGGCACAGGTTTGTCAGTAGCAGAGAGAATTTTTGGATTTTGGATTTCAGATTTTGAAATGCTTTAGGAAGCCAGGGGCGACGGCGCATCGAGCTTTTCTAAGTCAGGCTTTTCTGCGCTAAATAAGTCCTGAAACGTGAGCGGGGCAGGAGTGACAGCAGGATTTCCCGTAGAATCACAGCCGTTGACTTGAGGCTCAGCCGGAATGTCTTGAAATAAGCTGGCGATCGCCTCAAGATCAGGAGCCGCCGTTTTACGGGCTGCTTCACGGGCTGTTTTTTCAAGGGCTGTCTTTTCAAGGGCTGTCTTTTCAGAATAAACGATCGCTTCTTTTGCTTCTGTTGAAGCTGGATAACTAACCCGTTTATTAATTTGCCGTAATTTTGCCAGACTTTTTAGGGCTTTTTGAGCATTTTGTAAACTGCCGTATTGGTTGAACAGCACCGCAGCTTTTTCTAAGTCGGCGATCGCCCCTTGGGTATTGCGCAATTTTTGCCATGCCAGACCTCGATAGTAGCAAGCAACCGCTGAGTCAGGGGCAAGATAGATCGCTTCGCCGTAGTCTGAAATTGCGTCCTGATGGCGTTCTAGCTTTTGCCACGCCAGACCTCGATAGAAAAAGGCAATTGCCCAGTCCGGACGGATTTGAATCGCCTGGGTGTAGTCGGCAATGGCGACCTGTAGGTTGCCCTGCTCTGAGCGGATAAAGGCTCGATTGCAGTAGGTTGCCGCCTGCTGGGGGTCAAGTCGGATGGCTTCCGTCAAATCAGCGATCGCGCTAGCCAAATCTCCCATGTCATAGTAGGCAATGCCTCGGTGGCTATAGGGGAGGGCGTGTTCTGGAGCAGCTTCTAGAACTTGAGTGTAATCGGCGATCGCCCCTATTTTATCGCCCAAGTTCTGCCGGGTTGCGCCTCTGTTCCAGTGTGCTTCCCAATCTTTAGGGTCTAACGTCGGGTTGTCAAATCGATTGATTAAGCGTTGGAGAGCTTGAGGATCGCGGGTGCGGAGCTTAAGCTGTGCTTCTGAAAGTGCCGTTGTAGTCTTCAGCGCATCCGCAATTCCCAAGACCGCAAAAGACCGATCGGACACTAAAAAGCTTTCACGAGTGCCCAATATTTTGAACTGGAAGTTTTTAGGATAGGTGCGCTTAAAGTTCAGCAGATGACGCAACGTTACCTGAATATCATCTTGGGGCAAGCTGGGTTGCCAGCCCCGCTGCATCTTTTTGAGTAGCCGATCGTCCTGGCGATCGACCCCATTGCACCAGCCAATATCTAACCGCCGTCCTTGCTGTAAGAATGCTGCCATTTTTTGCAGCATTGCCTGATCCAGATTACAGGGACTTGCCCAAGGCAAAATCAAGATCAATCGCTTTTGAGTGCGATTCAACGCCTCTTCCAGTAACGTGTAGCCCCCAACTTCATCTGTTTCGTTGGCTTGTGCCCAGTCATACACCAGCTCATAATTTGGCTTATAGCTTGGCTCGGCAGCCTGAAGCTGTTGCGAAATATAGTGCAACTCTTGCTGCACAACTTCCTGAATGCGACCTCTAAACTCGTCTAAAGTCGTCCCAGCCGCTGGAATTCGTCGAGAAAGCTCTCGCAACTGACTTTGGAGCGCCGCCATGTCTATGCTTTTAGGCAACTGATTCATCTGCTCTTGGAGCCGCTGATTTTGTGTCGCCAAAGTCTTGGTAAAGGATTGAATTTCGGTCAACTGCGATCGCAAATGCTCTAAATAATGGGCTGCTTCTTCCTGCACCGTTGCATCATCTGAAGTTGCAGAAGATTGAAAGATCTGTCTTTGGGCAATATCTTGATCGATCTGACCCGACAAAATTGGATGGGTTATGTCAGAGCTAGCCTCTAATCCATCCGCACCCGATGGCTGCATTAGATTGCCAAATGCGCTGTTACTGACGGCAGCCGTTTCGATCGCCACTACCGACTGCTTCAGCCACTCTTGCTGCTGGTGCAGCTCACGAACCTCTTTGACTAAACTCAGTAAATCTCGTCGGGGCACCAAGTCGCTGATCATCCGCACCAGTTCGCCCATTTCTTGTTTGAGAGAGCTGAGATCTACCGGCGGCGGCAGCTTGCCAAACTGGCGATCGATCCGCGAAATCTGCTCTTGCAGTGAAGAGAAGTTGGGTTTGTTTTGACTGGTCAGGCTGTCCACACTCGCCTGGATACCCGCCATATCGGATTGTAAATGGGCGATCGCTGCTTCTGTAAAGGCAGGATCGATTGTCGCCTGAGTCTGGCGCAAGTCAACGCCCATTGCAGCGAGATCTTCAGCAACTCGCTGATGCCGCGCTTCAAGCTGAGTGATATCTTGGCGCACTGAGTCGAGACCCTGGTGCTCTAGCGGATGCAGCCGTTGATTCAGCTCTTGCTGCAAAGCCGTAATTTCTGCATACAGCCGTCGGGCAACCTCTCGGTCTTTCATCAGTAGACCTTGCCGCAGCCCATTCATCGTCTCTACAGAGGGCAAGGCGGAAATATGCTGATTCAGCAAGTCCACCTGGATGGCAAGCTTCTGATCGGTCTCTGCCAAAGACAAATCACGACGACGGCTATTGTCCTCAAACCGTCGTCGGCTCAATAAATCTAGGACAACTAGCAGCGACATCGGCATTGTGGTGTACAAAATTTGCTTTGACACCAGAGAGGCGATCGATCCTGCGACCAGACCTACCACAGACAGATTTTCTAGAGCGCCTAACCGAGGATTTCTTTTCATCTCAAACCATAGCTTCTGATGGACGGCAATGTTCTAGACCTGCTGCTGATCAAAAAATCAGCAATCAGGTTGCAACACAAACCTGATGGACTGGACTAACCAGAACCGAGAAAGTCCGCCAAAGAAGTCAAAATGGGCTTATTCACTATTCCAGCCCGTTTCTCATCTTTCAGGAAATTCTCTAGCGGTAATCTTATAGGTCAAGGCTTGTAGATCGAGACTTTAGCCAAGCGCGGGGCGATCGCCTAGCCATGTCAAGCGTCAACAGCTTAAAGCCATGCTCATAGCACTTTGGAGTTAAGCAGCTACATTCAGTTTGACTGCGTTCAGGTTAGGAAAGTTTCTGCTGTGTCTATACCCGTTTTTCCTATCTACCTCTTGGGTCTGTCCTTGCGATTTGATCTTTAAGCTATGTTGAAAGAACCCGAGGAAAGACCGATCGTCTGTTTGATTAGGCAGTTTGACTGTGAATGTCGAAACTTAGGGCAGAATAGATAAGCTGTGCATAAAGAGAAACGGCTAGATCCTATTCGAGGATGAGCAGCTAAAATCTTTTTGGAAACTGTAGATCAAGATGGAAAGTGAGCCAATGTCTGCTGAAACAAACCTACCAACGGATTCAGACGCAACGCTACAGGAGTCTGTAGCAGCTCAGGTGACAGATGTCCAAGGAGGATTTGCGCTAGATCCAGAACTCGAACCCTTTGATTTGAGTCCAGACAATACTTCTGAAAAGTCGGAAGCCTCCCTTGACGAGAGCAACCCTGCCGAACCAGAGGGTTTTCAGGCGACGATCGCCGAACTTAATCAGTCGATCGAAGCTCTCAAAGCTCAATTAGAAGACCGCACAGGTCAGTATGTGCGTCTAGCCGCAGACTTTGAGAACTTCCGCAAGCGAACGCAAAAAGATAAGGAGCGGGAAGAGCAGGAAACTAAAAGCTCGACGTTGAAAGAGCTGCTGCCTGTCGTAGACAACTTTGAACGGGCACGGGCACAAATCAAGCCCCAGACCGATAGCGAAATGAATATTCACAAGAGCTATCAAGGGGTCTACAAGCAGCTCGTAGATGCCATGAAGAAGCTGGGTGTTTCCCCCATGCGAACGGAGGGGCAAGAATTTGATCCCAATCTGCATTCCGCTCTCGCCAGTCAGCCAACTGATGAATTTCCTGAAGGCACGATCATGGAAGAGCTGATGCGGGGATATGTGATGGGCGATCGCGTCCTTCGTCATGCCATGGTCAAGGTTGCAGCCGCTCCAGAACCCGGCGAAACAGGGGAAGAACCCACGAACTAGCTGCAATTGAAACTTAAGCCAAATCTACCGCCCGAAGGTGCTTTAAGGATCTGCCAAGGCGAAGCCTATTCTCTCAAAAAGACTCTGTTCAGGAAATTTTGAGGGCAACTGATAACATTCCCGGAAAATTGCGGAATACTGGCTGAAGATGGGATGAATTCATCCGCAG
>CASBQM010000043.1 GCA_949127645.1 Synechococcales cyanobacterium PMM_0036 | reverse complement strand
GGGTAGCCGGATGGTTGCTAGCCCCAGCGCCAAGATAGCTCAGTCATTATCGGCTCAATCATCATCAGCTCAGTCGCCAGCCCTGCGGCTTACTCAAACCTCTAGTCCGATCGCCGTCACTCCAAATCCTACGGGTGGATCGAGCCGCTTACTTAGCGATGTCAACTCCAATTTTATTGCAGATGCCGTACAGAAGGTAGGACCTGCGGTCGTTCGCATCAATTCAAAGCGCACCCTCACCAGTCAATCTCCCAGCATTTTCCCAAGTGATCCGGCATTCAGCCGATTTTTTGGCGGTGAATCTCAAACGGAATCTCCCAAACGAATTGAGGAAGGTACCGGATCGGGTTTCATTATTGATTCTAAAGGCATTGTGTTGACCAATGCTCATGTGGTCGATGGTGCCGACGAAGTTTCGGTAACGCTAACAGATGGGCGATCGTTTAGCGGCAAGGTGATGGGCGAAGACACCACAACAGATGTCGCTGTCATCAAAATTGAAGCGACTGATCTACCGATCGTGACTATCGGCAATTCTGACCAGCTCAAGCCGGGAGAATGGGCGATCGCTATCGGCAATCCACTGGGGCTAGACAATACGGTGACGGCAGGCATTATTAGCGCTACGGGTCGCTCTAGCTCTGAGATTGGAGTGCCCGACCGTCGAGTTGGCTTCATCCAAACCGATGCCGCCATCAATCCAGGCAACTCTGGAGGTCCGCTGCTCAACGAGCGGGGCGAAGTGATTGGCATCAACACAGCAATCATTGACGGTGCGCAGGGCTTAGGTTTTGCAGTACCCATCAATACGGCAAAGAAGATTGGCGATCAGCTAATCGCTACTGGAAAAGTCGAGCATCCCTATTTAGGAGTGCAAATGGCAACCATTACACCAGATCTAAAGAAAAGGGTAAATAGCGATCCCGACCGCCCTGTTAATATCCAAGAAGATCAGGGAATTTTGGTGCTAAAGGTGATGGAAGGCTCTCCAGCAGCCAAAGCAGGTCTTCAGATAGGCGACGTGATTCAAAAGATCGGTGGCACAACCGTCACTACAGCCGACACAGTGCAAAACACAGTAGAAGCTAGCAAAATTGGTGAAGATTTGCCGATCGAACTTCGTCGAAACGGGCAGACTTTGACGATCGGCGTAAAGCCCGGAGTCCTTCCAGCTCAGCCCGCAGGTTAGGGCTTGAGCCTGAGTCACTTTTCGTTTAAGTTACTTTTTGCTTAAGCTACTTTTTGAAAGGTGCCTCAGGCTTTACTCTTTGTCTTTAATCTTCTGTCTCTCAAACTCCACTTCTATTTGCAGCTTCTCTAGCGCTTCGGGAGTCATTTCCTCTAGGCGCTTTTGCAAAACTGCGTCTTCATAGTCTTTAAGCTGCTGATTCAAGGTCATATTTTGCGTGAAGGCTCTCATGAGATAGGTGATTAGCCAGACGATCAGACCGCCAACCAAAAGCACCTGACTCCAAATCCCGGCAGTAATGTCATCCAGCCCGACCTGCCGAAAAACCAGGTAGGCAATGCCGCCGATCGCAAAAATACCGATGCCAATGCCAATTACATCAATCCGCCGCATACTACGTCATCTGCCGAGGTTGAGGGCGAAGGTTGATGAAAGGGCTAAGCAACAGCAAGCCTGGGAAGAACAGAAATACCAAAAAATACATCAGCACCCGCTCTACAGAGCTACAGGTATACCAGCGTTGCTTAAGGTAAAGCAAGGTCAGAGCTGGCAGCACCAGAAGATAGGCTCCACCTAGGGCAACATACACGCCCAGCGTAATAATTAAAGGTTCCATAGGATATTCCAGCAGAAACGTGGCAGTATATGTATCTTACCGCCTCTAGCGAGACAGCGCGCGCCTGAGATTTGCAGAGGACAGATTTGCACAGGACAGATTTGTAGAGGACAGTCTGGGATAGAAATTAGTGTAGACATTATGAGGGTAGGTCAGCGGATTCATGTCGTCGGCACGAGCGGTTCAGGGAAAACGACACTGGCGAAGCAAATTGCAGCACAGCTTCAGATGCAGCACGTTGAGATGGATGCCTTGCATTGGGATGCTAACTGGACAAATGTTTCCACAGAGGTGTTTCGAGAGCGGCTGGAGCAGGCTTTGGTGGGCGATCGCTGGGTAATAAACGGCAACTACAGCCGTGTACGTGACCTGGTTTGGAGCCGCGCCGATACGGTGGTTTGGTTAAACTATTCCTTCTGGCTAGTCTTTAGCCGCATTGTCCGGCGAACGTTGTGGCGAGGTCTGACACGACAAGAACTCTGGAATGGCAATCGGGAAAGTTTGCGCAATGCCTTCAGCAAAGATTCGATGATTGTGTGGATGCTTAAAACTTACCGAAAGAAGCGTCAGCAGTATCCCATTTTGTTTCAGCAGCCGGAAGCGTCGCATTTGACGATCGTGGAATTGCGATCGCCCCAAGCCACTGAGGCGTGGTTGAAGGGGCAGAACTCATGCCTTTAGACTCATGCCTTTAATAAAGAGGCTTTACTACCGCAAAGATCTGGGTTCAGACCGATAGAACAGATTTACCTTGAATGATCCTTCAGCGCTTTCTCTTCTGTTCTTTTTTCTTTTAGCAGCCGCAAATCTTGTTTCACCTGCTCGTAGCCTGTGGAATTATCCTGCTGAAGGTAAAGCTCACCTGCCTTGACGAGAGTGCTTGCGGCTTCGTTGTCGCTACGGAGATTGGCGATCGCCCGTCCTCGATTGTGATAGGCTTCAGCGGAATTGGGATTGAGCTGAATAGCGGTGGCGAAGCGATCGGCGGCTTTGCGATAGTTTCCGGCTTGAAAAGCCTCGTTGCCCTGCTGCACCTCTTTATCCTGCTTCACCTCTTTATCCTGCTGCAAGAGAGCCATTTCTGAGTTAGCGGCAGAAGATGGGATGGGCAGAATCGGCTCTGAAAATACTACCGCCAGACTGCCTGACCCCACATAGGCTTGAGACATATTGATGACCGCAAAGGCGGCGATCGCCCCTAAAAAAATAACCCAAATGAGGAAGCTTGAAGTGTTCATATTCTGCGATCGCGCGGGTTGTTGTCATCACCATCAGGATTGGAGCCAGAAGGCTGGTCTGCCAATTCCTCTTCTACGGCTTGCCAATCATCTTGAGGAATAGACGCTACTTCAGGGGGGTTGTAGGGCGGCGTGATAACCCGATATTCGGCATCATAGACTCCTGGGCGTTCTGGCGCTTCTCTGCGTGGATCTGTATCCTCAAAGTCAGGATTTTTAGGTTGATTGTAGCCATAGGAATAGACGGAGCCAGACTGGTAACGGGTTGCCGGATTTCGCTTAACCTCAAAGTCGGTACGGCGAGGAACGCGAGGTTCTGGGTCGGGAGGGTTAGAGCCATCTCTACGGGAATCTTCGTAGCCGTCCCAGTTTCGCCAGTCGTCGTCAGTGCGGTCTCGAATCTCGGGTTGGGGATTGCGAAAGCCAGGATCGTTGAATGAACCGCTTGGTGGGACAAAATTACTGGGAGCGCTACGGGTCTGCGGCTCTTTCCAATCATCCCACTCTTCTTTCTGTCCTCGGGTTTCCCAGTCATCTTGAAGTCGAGTTGCGCCAGAAGTGCTTCCAGAGGTGCTTCCAGAGGTTTTACTAGAAGCATTGCCACCTCGGGCAAACGGATTGCGCGGTGCTGAACCCGAATTTCCAGAAAACCGAGTGGCGGCTGGGCGGCTGGGTGCGCGTCGAGCAGGACGACCTAGACCAGATAGCGCAGAAATTAGCAATGTCGTGGCGGCTCCAGAGGCGATCGCTCCCCCAATCCACAGCGCCAAAGGAAGCGGCTGAGTGGCGGTTCCCAAAATCACTAGAGGCAATGCAGGTGACATATTCTGTAGGGCAAACAGCACCAGTCCGCCAAGGATAAGCAATACAGGGACAATTCGGATTGCTGACATGAGTTAAGTCTCCGTTCTAGGTCTCTGTCTAAATCTCTGCGCTAAGTCTCTTTCTACAATTCGTCCTTTCCCAAATGCCCTTCCCAACGTTTTAGAGGCACACAGTCAATATTGAGCTGATCCAAGGCACGCGCCACAACAAAATCAACCAAATCTTCGATCGTCTGAGGATGATGATACCAGGCAGGAATAGCAGGGACAATCCTAGCTCCCGCTTCGGCGAGGGTAATTAAGTTGCGCAGATGAATGAGGCTGAAAGGCGTTTCGCGGGGGACAAGCACTAGCTTACGTCCTTCTTTGAGCTGCACATCAGCCGCCCGCTCTAGCAGATCGCCGCTCAGTCCGGCTGCTAGCTTGCCCACTGTACTCATACTGCAAGGCATAATCACCATGCCGATCGCCCGAAAAGATCCGCTAGCAATGTTTGCACCTACATCGCCCCAAGGATGGCAATGCAGCTTGCCGCCTAATTCTACTCCAGCTTGCTGCCGCCAAAACTGCTCTTGCTGAATCCCTTCGACAGGCATTCTGATATTCTCTTCGGCTTGCCAAACCATGTAGGTCGATTTAGAAGCCACTAGCTCGATCGCATAGTCAGCTTCCAACAAAAACTTCAGGGCACGTACGGCATAAATCAGACCTGACGCACCCGTGATGCCCAAAATGAGCGGGAGAGAAGGAGAGTTCACAGGTGTTTTTAACGGGTGTTTGTGATGGTTGCTTCACCCTTCTTCATGATAAGCGTTTAATCATAAGCCTCTGATTCGTGCCCGTTCAGTTCCAAAGCCTCTTCATCGCCGTTGCGATCGTTGTGATTGCTGTGATCATTGCGATCGCCGTTATGGTCGCCCATATGATCGCCCATGGGGTCATCCATGTGGTCATCTGCATCGTCATCTTCAGAGGCTTCGCTGCCGCCGCCGACAGCCACCAAATCAATTTGCTGACGGTAGTAATCAACGCTTTTGACCTGCACCTCTACGCGATCGCCTAGCTTGTATTGCCTACGGTTTTTGCGCCCCACCAGCTTTTGCTGACGCGATCGATACTCATACCAGTCATCTTTTAGCGAACTGACATGAACCAGCCCTTCCACCAACAGCTCTTCAATTTCAACAAAGAAGCCATAGGACTGCACGCCCGTAATTAAACCGTGGAAAACCTTGCCCGTATGCTGCTGCATAAACTCGGCTTTCTTCAGCCCTTCCAGGTCAGATTCAGCCTCTTGCGCCAGCTTCTCTTGCTCAGTGAGATGCACGACAAGCGTAGTGAAGGTTTCTTCTAGCTCAGCATGAATATCGGTTGGCAAGACATTCCAGTTAATCTGCCCGTGACAAGAGCTGTTTCGCAGGTCAACCCTTTCTTTAGAACGAGTGGTGCGGCGATCGCGCCCTTGTTCAAATACCGCGTGCAGCACTCGATGCACCAATAGATCGGGGTAGCGGCGCAGCGGAGAGGTGAAGTGGGTGTAAGCCTGATCGAGCGCCAGCCCAAAGTGAGTTCCGGGCGTGGTGCTATAGACGGCAGGTTTGAAGGTAGACAGCAGCAGGTAGGTCAGCACCTTTTCGGTCTTGGATTCTGCAAAGTGATTGACCAAACGCTGATAGTCTCGCGGATGCACGACATCTTCCTGCTCCATGTGAGAGTCGATGCCCATGTTGCTGACTAGCTTTAATAGCTCCTGCACATCGCTTGGGTCAGGCGTACGATGCACTCGATAGACGGCAGGCACCTGCAACGCCAGCAGATGAGAGGCGACAAGATGATTTGCCAGCAGCATTAGCTCAGTAACGATCGATCGAGCGGGCAGCAGCGAAGACACCACCATCGCCCCCAGAGCGCCCTCGTCGTCATACTGAAACTTCGTGGAAAGGAAC
The DNA here is from genome assembly GCA_949127645.1 of Synechococcales cyanobacterium PMM_0036. Lineage (GTDB taxonomy): Bacteria > Cyanobacteriota > Cyanobacteriia > Elainellales > Elainellaceae > Drouetiella. Next base: position 9,179 of record CASBQM010000043.1, on the reverse strand, counting down.
TTGCTCAGCTCTGGATTCGCCTCATCCGGGAAGATTTTTTCGGGTAAATTCAGGTCGAATGCCCCACGGTTTAAGCGCTGGGTGCGAATGGATTGGCTAATCGTATACAAATTATCCAACATCGCAAAGACAGGCTCGAACTCCTGTAGCTCCTCTAGCGAAGGCAGGGGATAAGCGGGCGTAACCTCTATTTCAGAAGCCTCGTTTCGCTGCAATATCGCCTGAGCCTGCTGATAATCGAGGCGATGATTCACCTGAATCACCGTTGGCTCCAGCTCAAACTTGATGACCTGTCCCTGAGCATCTAGCGTGATTAAGACGGAGACCGCCAGCCGATCTTGCTCGATCGCCAACGCACAGCAGCGATGAACTTGCTCAGGCAACATGGGAATGGCGACATCGGCAAGGTAAATAGAGTTGCTCCGCTTACGGGCTTCTAGGTCAAGCGGCGAGTTGGGTTCAATGTAAGACGAGACATCGGCAATGTGAACGCCAAGCTGCCAGTTTCCGTTATGCAGATCTTTGAGGGTGAGAGCATCGTCGATCGCCGGACCCGTAGGCGTAGGAGGACCGTCAATCGTGATAGTCGGCAGTTTGCGCAAGTCCAGACGGTTCTTCAAATCGCCTTTGCGCAGTTTAGGCGAGAGCAAGTCGGCGGCTGCCAGCACATCTTCAGGGAACTGCCGAGGCAAGTCATATTTGCAACAGACAATATCAAATTCAGAAGCCGCCTCAGCATCGCTACCCAAGATTTGTGCCACTCTGCCCATGGGCGGATGGGTGCCCAGCGGATAGCGTAGGATCTCGACGTGAACGAGTTGGTCTACCGCCTCCTGCAAATCGACGCTGGATTCCGGCAGCAGTTCGACTTCAAACAGCAAGCGATCGTCTAAAGGAGTTGCCCGATAGTGATCCTCGACCTGCTTCACCCGTGCCAAGACTGACGAATTGGCGCGATCGAGAATCAGCCGCACCTCACCTTCAGGGCTACGCCGCCTGGTGCCCTCTTTGGTGACACGAACTAAGACGCGATCGCCATTCCAGGCGCTATGCAGATGGCTTTCCCGAATGTAGACATCCTCTGATCCTTCAATGTCTTGAATGGCAAAGCAAAAGCCCTTACTAGAGCAACGCAGCTTGCCTTCCACAATGTCTTCTTCGGGCGCACGGCGGTATTTTCCCCGCTCCTTTACTAAGACACCCGTGCGCTCCAAGGCATCCAAGGCAATCTGTAACTTACGAAGGCTGACATCATCTTTGCAATTCAGCTTCTTCTCCAGCGCCTTGGGGGCAACCAACTTGTCCTCTGCAAAGTTTGCTAGCAGCGTTGCAATCGAGAATTCCATGTAGCGACTGATCCTTAGTTGATTGTCTTAACTCCTCGCCCTTACCATTGCTCCTGAGCAAGTCGCTAGGGTGAATCCATCGGGTGAATCACCAGGGCAACTCGTAGTCTTTTATCTTCTCTAGCTGAGCCGAACGAGATCTAACTTCGTTCTGTGCGCAGGGAAGACCCTAGACTCTTGACTCGGTGCGCTCAGCGATCGCTCTAATGAACAACCTTGCTGAAAACATAACCCGCGAACCGAACATCATGCCCAAACAACTGTTCAAACAACTGTCCCGAAAGGCTCAAGGTACTCAAGCTTCTCTCCCTCAGGGGCACCGAAGATAGGGACATAATGCTGTCGTTGAGAGACAGTCATCCTGATACCTTTTCATCACCCCTACACCAATTATCTGGATAGTGCCTGGAGAAAAGCAAAAGTGATTAGTCTATCTTCGCACTTTCCCTATTCTATTCAAACTTTCTCAGAAAAAATGTTTTTTTAGATCTACGACCTGATGTGCTGACTCAAATCAGCCCTCATCCCCCAGCCCCTTCTCCCAAAGCAGGAGAAGGGGAGCAAGAGTTTCTCAAAGTCCCTCTCCCAGAGCGGGAGAGGGATTTAGGGTGAGGGCGATCGGGAAAGTTGTACTATCGCGTATCTACGGGTCTCTGGAATCTCTAACGTTGCCCCGTGACTAACGTTGCCCCGTGACTAACGTTGCCCCGTGACTAACGTTGCCCCGTGACTAACGTTGCCCCGTGACAATGTAGGCAACCCGCTTGCCAATGTTGGTCGCATGGTCTGCCATACGCTCTAGGTGGCGAATCACCAAAACTAGCAAGACGATCGGTTCGATCGAGCCTTTTACGTCGGTCTGATGAGCTAGCAGATCATAGAGCGTTTCGTAGTCCGAATCAACGGCATCATCTTTGACTTTAATATCTAGCCCTGACTCCGCATCTAGATCAGACAAAGCCGCCAAACTCATTGCCAGCATTGCCCGACAGCGATCGAGCATGATCTGCACGTCATCCATGCAGCTATGCACAGGATAGGGAAATAGCTTTATGGCAATTTCGCCCAAGTCCTCAGCGTAGTCGCCGATGCGCTCTATATCTCGAATAAGCTGCATCAGGGCGCTAAGCAAGCGTAAATCTTGAGAGACGGGAGTTTGCAGGGAAATCAGCTCAACGCAGTCTAGCTCTATTTGCCGATAAAGCTGATCAATTTGCTTGTCTTGAATAGCAATTTGGTGGGCGGCTTCCAGATCGCGCTCAAATAGCGATTGACGAGCCAGCCAACAGGAATTTTCGACCAAAGCCCCCATCCGCAATACGTCTCTTTGAACCCGTCTGATTTGGCGTTCAAACTGAATACGGGTGGGTCTAGAACTTTCCAATTCGCTGCTCTCCAAATCGAGTTAGCCAAACATCGGGACGCAATGCGGCAAACCGTGAAACTTGCAGAGGCTTTAGCCTTTTGCATGAGCTATTAACTTAGCTTGGATCATTGTGTCGTGCAAGCAATCTCGATCACCATTTCGGGGTGGATTCTTTGAAGAGTGCAGCATCTTCTGTTACATCATGTGACGAAGCGCTCCATAGCGCTAGAATTTAGCCGAAATTAGTGAACGTTGGGGCGTTGGCGCTAGAGGCATTAATGCCACTGGTTTAGGCTAGCTGTAGTTTAGGCTAACTATTAGTGCTGTGGCGATCGAACTTTCCAACTTTTGAATCTATGACATCAGGAGTTTCTAAACTTATGTCTTTATCAGATACCCAAGTCTATGTGGCGATGGTTGTGGCGTTGATTCCTGCCGTCTTGGCGTTCCGTCTGTCTACTGAGCTATACAAGTAAGCTCTCCACAGACTTTAAAGTTAATAGCAGAGAGTTCTAGTTGGACTCTCTGCTATTTTTTTGGACAAGTTCTCAGGACAAGTTCTCTAGACACTTCCAGCAATAAATTCCTTTTGGGTTAGGGCAGATTTTGGAGAGGCGATCGCCTGTACTGCTCAAAAGTCGGCTGATTTCAGCCAATCACGGGGAAATTGCAGACAAACGCCCAAAAGATGCTAGAACTGCATGAGAAGCTTCTGTATTTTTCTCGTCAGGCGCGTGCAGAAATCTATTTATCGTGTAATCTTTTGTCTGGCTGCTTCTGTTTTTAGAATATTCCTCGATAGACAAAAAGATAGCTGATACGGGCAGAATAGGGTCAACTACCGCTAATTTGGGGGATTTCTTCGGATTTGGGGATGCCCTTCGTCAGAGCAAGATCGGATTACTATGAATGCACTTCCACGTTATAACTATCCTCCACCGCCCGACCCGACCCGTCGGAAAACGGTGCGCCGTCGTCCGCGACGCAATCCCCATCAAGCTATCGTTCTTGAGAATGGCTTTAAGTTGGGAGTTAATTGTTTGCTGTCTGTGATTGCTCTGTCAGCCTTAGTAAAGCTCGTGCCCTACAACCTGGCACAGCAAGCAAAGCTCAAAGAAATTCGGGTAGAAGTGTCTGAGGTAGAAGGGCGAGTCGATCGCCTACAGGCAGAGCTAAATCGGCAGTTTGACCCTCAGCAAGCCATGAGCGTGATGCAGGAAGAAAGCATCCGAGTCGATCCTAGACAACGTCAGATTGTTTGGTTAACTCCTACAAATTCAGTGGCTCAAACTTCGCCAGAGATTTCTCCATCGTCTCCAGATTCAGGAGCGGTACAGCCCCTCCAAGAAGCTAATGCGGCTGATGCTAATGCGGCTGATGGGCGATCGGCTCGACCTTCTGATCCAGCCTTTTATCCGCCGATTCCTCATTAGTAGCGAATGCGCGGATCGATATAAGCATTGAGAATATCAATAAGGATACTGGCGATCGCTACAATCACGGACAGAAAAACCATGATGCCCTGCACCACCGGGTAGTCGCGTTTGAGAATGGCATCATAGAAGCGGCTGCCCAGACCCGGCCATGAGAAAGTGACCTCTGTTAGCACGACACCTGCCAACAGAGAAGCAAAGGTGAGTCCCAAAATGGTGATAACTGGGATTAATGCATTCTTGAGTGCATGAGATACCACGATTTGCCGTTCGGGTATGCCTCGCGCCCTAGCAGCTTCCACGTAATCAGACTTCAGAGTTTGCTTTAGATTAACGCGCACCATACGCTCGAAAATACCGCTAATCAACACGCCTTGCGTCAGGCTTGGCAACGCCAGATAATAGAGGCTCACCGACAAAGCGCTAAAATCGGCGCTGAGTAAACTATCGACCACATAGAGTCCTGTGAATCCCTGGGGCGGCTGTAAGGAGAGCGGAAATCGGTTCCCTAATGGAAACCACCCCAACTGCACCGAAAAGATGAGCTGCAAGATCATGCCAAACCAATACATAGGCACGGCATAGGTGAAGATGCCAAATAGTCTGCCGCCCAAGTCATACCCGGTGTTGGGTCTGGAGGCTGCCAAAGCTCCAACTCCTACGCCCACCAGGACGGCGATCGTCATGCTAAACACCGTTAGCTCTACGGTTGCCGGAAAATGCGCCTGAATGATTTGCCAGACGGTTTCACCCTGAGTGGCGATCGAGGTGCCCAAATCTAGCTGTAGCAGACTGCCCATGTAGCGAAAATACTGAACCCACAGCGGCACATCTAGCCCCAGAGTATGTCGTAAATCTTGCTTAGCGGTCTCAGGGGCACGCGGTCCTAGCAACACGTCGATCGGATCGCCAGGAGTTGCCCGCATCAGCAGAAAAATTAGGGTTGTGATCGTCCAGATCATCAGCGGAGCGAATAGCAGCCGTGAGAAGACGTAGTAGCGAAGGGCAGAAGATCGGGACATGGAGAAGAACAGAGGGGAGAAGGAAAACCTTGATCAGGTGCGACCCGACTTGATCAGTAAGCTTGATCAATAAATAAGCTTGATCAATCAGTAAAGCGGTCTATTTCTTGATTTGTCCAAACAGAAATTGCTGACTAGGCTGAATGGCGACACCCTGGACTTTGCCTTGAGCAAACACGTAGTCTTTGTTTTGCCAGAGGGGAATGTAGGGCACATCTTCGCCCAACAAATCCTGGAGCTGAATGAAGTCAGCATTCCGCGTCTTGGGGTCTTTCTCACTGCGCTGTTTTTTAAGCAAGCTATTGGCGCGATCGCTGTAATAAAACGATCCACCCGCCTGACTTTGCCCCGCGTCACAGCCTTTCTCAACAGAGCCTTTTTCACAGCTCAGAAAGGGATCAATAAAGGTCTCGGCATCGTAGTAGTCGGGATACCAGTCGAGCAAGGTGGCGGGATAGGTGCCCTTGTCTAAGTTATCAAACAGGGTTCCCGATTCGACGCTGTTGAGTTTGACGTTGACCAGACCAGGCAGCTTTTGTTCGATCGCCGCCTTCACCGTACTGGCGACCAATCCGCGTGTGGTCGAGCTAGAGGAATACCAAATTTCTAGCGATAGCGGCTTTGCCTGAGAAAATCCGGCTTCTGTCAAAAGCTGTTTGGCTTTATCGTACTGACCATCCCCATACTTGTCTTTAAAAACGGGCTTGTAGAGGGGAAAAGTCGTGGGCAAGAGGCTATAAAGCGGCTCAGCTTGACCTTGAAAGACGCGCTGGTTTAACAGATTGCGATCGATAGAGGAGGCAATCGCCTGCCGTACCTTAACGTTATTCAGAGGCTCGCTCTTGACGTTCAGCACCATATAGTTGACGGTGTTAGTTCCGGATTGAATCACCTGCCAGCCGCCCTGTTTTGCACCCTGCTCTAGGGTACGAATTTGGTCAGGGTCAAGGGTTTGGTAGGCTACGTCTAGCCCTCCTGTGCGAAAGGTATTGTAGAGATTAGCAGGGCTAGTAACGAGCTGAATATCAATGCCTTTGTTGGCGGGTTTTGTCCCCCAGTAGCCCTCGTAGGCATCAAGGCGAATAGAGTCGGTACCAAATTTTGCCAGCTTATAAGGTCCTGTGCCGATGAATTCCTTAGGCTTAAATTTACCTGCACCGATCGCGTAGGCTTTGGGCTGTACAGGAGTCACGCCTGAGAAAGCCAGGAGTGCTGGGAAAGCAGAGAAAGGAGCTTTCAGGGTAATGGTTAGCTCAGAGTCGCCTGTTGCCGTGACTGCCGCGATTTTGTCGGACAGCAAGAAGGCAGGACGACCGCCGTTTTGCATGAACCGCTTGATGGAAAATGCCATGGCTTCGGCATTAAATGCAGAGCCGTCGTGAAAAGTTACACCTTTGCGGAGCGGAATTTTGTAGGTTAGCCCATCGGCGCTGATACTGGGTAGCGCTGAGGCTAGCTGTGGCTCTAGGTCGGTGGTGCCTGTCTTGTAGGTATAAAGCCGATCGCCCAAGTTATACAGCAAGATTCCCGGAAATAGCTCATAGGCATCGGCAGGATCAACGGTTTCAGCTTTTAGAGTGGTGCCGATCGTGATGCGCCCATTATTTGCCCCAGAGCTTGCCCCATTTGCCCCATTATTTGCCCCAGAGCTTGGTGAGGTCTTGGGCGCGCCGCAGCTTACTACCAGCAGCACACATAGACTAAACAGGCTCACCCATTGCAGGAGCGATCGCCCTCTCTTGACCGTTTGCAAAACTTCTATCCTCATGATCCCCACACTATATTGATCCCTAAACTCATTGATCCCACACCATATTGAGTAGCAGCTAAATTGAATAGTAAATCGGAAATGCCTTTGCCTCTTTAGGGCGGACATAAACGCGCTGCTGGGGCTGAATTTTAATTTGGTCATAGCGATCGCGGGTCAGATGCGCCATCACGATTTGTCCATCATCCAATGCTAATTCAGCCTGTACTTCCCAGCCGAGATGGATAATCCGGTCGACTCGTGCGGGCACTGTAGATTCACCCGGCTCTAGCTCAATGACCACATCTTGCGGACGGACGAAGACTTCAGGGTGCGGCGACTCAAAGCTGTTGGCAAAAATCTTGGAGCTGCTGGATAGCACGTTGACTGGGCCAATAAAGCTCATGACGAAGGCGCTGGCAGGATGGTCATAAATTTCGGCGGGGGTGCCCACCTGCTCGACTTTGCCCTGGTTCATCACCACAATTTCGTCTGAGACTTCCATCGCCTCTTCCTGGTCATGAGTGACAAATACAGTGGTGACATGAACCTCATCATGCAGCCGCCGCAGCCAAACTCGCAGGTCTTTTCGCACCTTAGCATCTAGCGCCCCAAAAGGCTCATCGAGCAGCAGCACCTTTGGCTCGACGGCGAGCGCTCTGGCTAAGGCGACGCGCTGCCGCTGACCGCCGGAAAGCTGGGAGGGATAGCGATCGCCTAAGCCACTCAACTGCACTAGTTCTAGCAACTCTTCGACTCGCGCTTTAATCTTAGCTTTAGGCGCTTTGTTGATTTCTAAGCCAAACGCGATATTTTTGCGCACAGTTAGATGCTTGAACAGGGCATAGTGCTGAAACACAAAACCAATATTGCGCTCTTGGACACTTTGGTAGGTGGCATCCCGACCTGTGAGTAAAATTCTGCCAGAATCGGGCATCTCTAAGCCTGAAATCAGCCGTAGTAGGGTAGATTTCCCTGAGCCAGAAGGACCCAACAGAGCCACCAACGCTCCGGTCTTGATCTCCAAACTTACCTGATCGACCGCCTGAAAATCATCAAATCGCTTGGATACCTGCTCAACAATGATGCCCACAGCCAATAGCCTCTTGAAGAGTGGGACAGGGTCTCAGCATATTTATCCCCAATTTGTCTACGTAATTAATGTACTTTACATCTTCATAGGCTGCTCTTTTGCATCGTCACGTCTTATATCACGCAAAACATTTCGCCTCTTTCAAAAAAATAGGCAACAACGCTAGAACATTGCCGTATGATGCTTTTCATCTCATCTCATCTCTGCAACTCGATTAAGCCAGCTATGCCAGATCTGAATATCTCTTGGACGGACTATCACCATAAGATTGAACAGCTTGCCATCAAGATTTATGAATCTAATTGGGAATTCAACCAGATTATCTGCCTTGCTAGGGGCGGTTTGCGGGTTGGGGACGTGTTGTCTCGCATTTTTGATCAGCCCTTAGCGATTTTGGCAACCGCCTCTTATCGAGGGACAGGTGGCAAGACTCGGGGCAATATTGTGTTTTCTCGGGATTTAACAATGACTACGCCTAGTCTGGGGAGCCATGTGCTGCTAGTGGATGATTTGGTGGATTCGGGGGTGAGTTTGCAAAAAACGCTGACTTGGCTCGATCGCTACTACGGCTTCTATATCGAAGAAGTGCGGACGGGTGTGCTGTGGTATAAAGCCTGTTCGTCGATCGCTCCAGATTACTATGTAGATCATTTGGCAGGTAATCCCTGGATTCATCAGCCTTTTGATGCGTATGAAGACATTAATATTACTGAATTGGCTGCATCTCATGCAGCGCTTTCGACTCGTCAAGTGTCCAATTAATTAGCTCCCCATTCCTCACTTCCCATGACACCCTCTTTTCTGTTCGATAGCGCCAACTTTTTTGTTTTACCTTTCTGGCTGCTAATGATTGCCTTACCCAATTGGGGCGTGACTCGAAAGATCATGGAGTCGTTTTTGCCATATGTGCTGCTGGCTGGGGTCTATGTATATTTGTTTAGCACGAGCTTAGATCCTGAAGCGGCTCAGTCGTTTGCTAATCCGTCTTTGGCAGATATTGCTCGCCTGTTTGCCAATGAAAAGGTGGCGGCTACGGGTTGGGTGCATTTTCTGGTGATGGATCTGTTTGTGGGGCGCTGGATCTACTGGGAGGGTCAGCGATCGGGGGTTTGGACCAGGCATTCGCTGATTATTTGTTTGTTTGCAGGACCAATGGGGCTGCTGTCGCATAT
>CASBQM010000042.1 GCA_949127645.1 Synechococcales cyanobacterium PMM_0036 | reverse complement strand
CTGTGCCTGAGAGACCCTAGCTTCAGCTTGAGCAATTTCCTCCGGACGATTGCCTGATTTGAGCTGAGCTAGCTTGGCTTCTGCTTGCGCAATTCTGGCTTTAGACTGCATAAGCTGAGCATCAATATCGTCGTTTTGCATCCGCGCCACAATTTGACCCTTGCTGACGCGATCGCCTTGCTCGACAAATAGCTCAGCCACAATGCCCGCGTTTTTGGGGCTGAGGTTGACCGTCTGAATCGGCTGCACTGTCCCACTAGCATCAATCTGAACCTGCAATGGCTCAGACTTGACGGGCACTGTCAAACTAGCAATATCTGGAGCTGCTGATTTCTGCTGTGCCAGGGAATAGGAAACGGCTCCTGCCCCCAACAGTCCCGTCAGAATTAACCCGACAATCCAGGGATTCGGCCGCCGAAGTTTGCCAATCAAAGGAAGTTGCATTGCCATAAGCCCAGGTGCAGATTGAGTAACGAGGATTTGAATAGGAATTTGAACTGTAGCTAAAATGCTGAATCTAAAATGCTGAGTCCAGAGTTCCAAGAATTTCAGCCGACCGAACAGAGTGCTAGAGACACCGCTAAAAACTCTCTAAGCGCCTTCACGGAGCCGCTTTTTCTGCTCCTGCTCCCAGCGCTCGTCTACCAATGGCAGCTCCCGTTCCCAGAAGGCGTGAATGTCGTGCATCTCCTGTAAGCGGCGCTTGTGCTGAGTTGGAGAAGCCGACATCAGGTCTAGTCCTCGCTCAGCAAGCTTGCGAAATGCACCGATCTGTACAAGCCGCTGCTTGGTCAACTGCGACCAAGCATGATCTTTGATCTGAAAATAGTCACGGCGATCGCCCGGAATGCTCACCCGCTCAATTAACCCAAGCTGAATCAGAAATCGAGTCATGGTGCTAATCGATCCTTTACTGGCTTGCAGAACCTCTGCCAGCGCGTTGTTCGACTGCTGGGGCGGCTCAGAGATCAGCAGCCAGCCAAAAATTCGTCCTGACATACGTGGCATTCCCACCAGCTCAAACATTAAACCCACTTCCTCAACAAAGTGCATTTGCTCAAAGGGTTGATCGCTATTCAATTTCAGACCCCTTTCCGGACGATAACGACAGGTGAATTTGTAACCTTTTGTAACCTTGAGTCTATCATATTCTGAATGTTCAGTAAACGCTGAACAGCTAGACGATAGCGCATCTAGATTTGTGTCAGTGGGATTGATTGACTGACAAAACTTGAATCGACCTCCTCCCCTAGAGCAGAAGTAGAGCGTTAAACCCAAGAAACTTTCTGGCTCCTCTTGTCCCTGCGCAGGAGAAGAGGCTAGGGGATAAGGGGCAAGATTTGTCAGTCAACCGGGTCGGGGGGTTACAGGGTTTCGCCTGTGTAGTCAGCCATAACTTAAGAGTAATGGGAGGAAAGGCGATCGCCCTTCCCCCATCGGGGTGATCCGGATGAGCGATTAAACAGCAAGCTTATGGTAGAAGTATCTATTTCTTAGGTATTCCTCATTTTCAAGTCTCTAAAATGAGAGACAGAGATTCTACGCTTTTAGGTCTTAAGGCTGATTCTCTAAATTTTGACCTACGTCACCATGACTCTATGCAAATTTCTATAGCCTTCGTAAAATCGCTACAACGTAGAGAAAATGGTAGGGAAAATGAAATCTAGCCTAACTGAAGTAGTTCTGAGCCTTCCAGAAGAATGTTTCAACTCGGTTGAATTCTCGCTATGATTCCATCAGAACAATTATTAGATTAGATTACAAAGCTTAAAAATCTGCTTATTTCATATCTTTTTACTTTGCACCTCTAACTGTATGGCAACAGAATCTACGGTTCGCTTAATCCAGTTCTTGCAGGAAGAATTAGCCCTTCCTACCCCAGCGATCGCTCTAGCACTCCGTCAGCCAGAGCAGGCTACAAACTTGCCCATGGTGCTTTGGCAGTACGGACTGATCACCTTAGAACAGCTAGATAAAATTTTTGATTGGATGGAGACGGCTTACTGAGCCTAGTTTTTAGGGTTTGTGCGATCGCCGCAGTGGCGTAATCCCCGTACAAAGCTCTGCTAGTGAAACCCTATAGAATAAGTATGTGAGCGCTTTACGAGGCTCCTTTTTACACAGCAAGCTCTTTACATAGCCAGTCACTAAGTAAGGTCGCTCTAGTGAAAGTGGAAGGCTGCGAAATCGGTAAAGCCGTTAACTGACCTCCGTTAGTTAACAAAAGTAATTTTTAGCCAAAGGAACGCTAAACGAAATGGCGATTAAAGACCAACCCCAGCCCCCTCGCTCTCGTCAAATTGGCAACATTTTGCTGCTGGTGTCGGGGCTGTTCTTATTAGCGAATGTCCTTTTGCCCAGTCTGTTGGGACCTACTGTTCCCAAGGTTCCTTATAGTTTGTTTATTGATCAAGTGCAGGATAAGGAAGTGGCGCGGGTTTCGGTTGGGCAAAACGAAATTCGCTATCAGCTCAAGGAAATAGACGGTCAGCCTGGACAACTGTTTGCTACCACCCCCATTTTTGACTTGGAGTTACCCAAACGTCTAGAAGATAATGGCGTTGAGTTTGCGGCTACTCCGCCTCCAAAGAATGCTTGGTTTGGCAGTGTGCTGAGCTGGGTCATCCCACCACTGATTTTTGTGGGCATCTGGCAATTCTTCCTCAATCGTGGCGGCGGACCTCAAGGTGCGCTCTCGATTGGCAAGAGCAAAGCAAAAGTTTATGTCGAAGGCGAGTCTGGCAAGATCACCTTTGCCGACGTGGCGGGGGTCGAAGAGGCTAAAACCGAATTGGTTGAAATTGTAGATTTCCTCAAGACCCCAGAGCGCTTTACCCAAATTGGGGCAAGAATTCCTAAAGGCGTACTGCTAATTGGTCCTCCTGGAACGGGGAAAACACTGCTAGCGAAAGCCGTAGCGGGTGAGGCAGGCGTTCCTTTCTTCAGCATTTCTGGCTCGGAATTTGTTGAGCTATTCGTTGGAGTTGGCTCTTCTCGGGTGCGCGACCTGTTTGAACAAGCCAAAAAGCAGGCTCCTTGCATTATCTTCATTGACGAATTGGATGCGATCGGCAAATCCCGAGCTTCTAATGGTTTCTATGGCGGCAATGACGAGCGCGAACAAACCCTAAACCAGCTTCTAACTGAGATGGATGGTTTTGCGGCTGGGGGCGCAACGGTGATTGTGCTGGCAGCCACTAACCGTCCTGAAACCCTTGACCCGGCGCTGCTACGACCCGGACGGTTTGATCGCCAGGTGCTAGTCGATCGCCCTGACCTAATTGGGCGGCAGGCAATTCTCGAAATTCACGCCAAAGGAGTGAAGTTAGGTTCAGATATTAACTTGAAAGTAATTGCCACACGCACTCCTGGCTTTGCTGGAGCCGACCTTGCAAATTTGGTGAACGAAGCTGCTCTCCTGGCTGCTCGGAACAATCGCACCGAGGTTGCACAAGCCGATTTCGCAGAGGCGATCGAGCGGGTGGTAGCCGGTTTGGAGAAAAAGAGTCGCGTTTTGAACGAAAAAGAGAAAAAGATTGTTGCTTATCACGAAGTGGGTCACGCTATGGTGGGTAGCGCCGTAGCCGGAACCAGTCAGGTCGAAAAAATCTCGATCGTGCCGCGTGGCATGGCGGCATTGGGCTACACGCTGCAACTGCCGACTGAAGACCGCTTTTTGATGAGTGAAGAGGAACTTCATGGTCAGATTGCAACCCTGCTAGGGGGGCGATCGGCTGAGGAGGTTGTCTTTGGTAGCATTACTACAGGCGCATCCAACGACCTGCAACGAGCGACAGATTTGGCAGAACGTATGGTGACCACCTACGGCATGAGCAAGGTTTTGGGACCTCTGGCATACCAGCAGGGTCAGCAAAACCAGTTCTTGGGAGGCGACCCGATGAATCCGCGTCGTTTGGTCAGCCCTAAGACTGCCGAGGCGATTGACCAAGAGGTGAAAGCCATTGTAGAGAATGCCCACCAGCAGGCGCTCGATATTCTCAAGCAAAACCGAGAGCTTCTGGAAACGATTTCCCTCCAGCTTTTGGAAACTGAGGTGATTGAGGGAGACCATCTGCGCTCTATGCTGGGTCAGATTGTTTCGGCAGGTAGCCACACGTTAGAAGATAAGGTTGTGGCAGAAGCTTAAGCGATCGAGATCATAGTTTAGCTAAGCCCAGTTAGTCAAAACAAATTAGCCGAGACAAATTAGCTAGATTCAGTAGATCGCAATTGGGGTTTTGTGCCGCGTATTGCGCGGCACAAAACCCTAAAAATTAGATTTCAAAGGCGCGAAGCACCTTTGAAATCTAATTTTTAGCGAAGGTTGAGGTGAGTTTGCGATCTACTGAGACTCAAAATATGCTGAAGTTTCTGTCTCAGGCGGTTGATCGCCGTTTCTCGGCGATCGCATCTGGCTATTTACCTGCCCCTGAGTGAATTTGCGATCTACTGAAGCTGGGTCAGAAGTGTCTGGGTTGATGGGGCAGATTCCTTCACGAGTGGGCTACCAACCGACGCTGGCAACGGAACTAGCAGCACTGGAGGAACGGATTTGCAATACAGCTTTGGGTGGCATTACCTCCATTCAAGCATATATGTGTCTGCCGATGATTTTACCGATCCCGCTGTCGTGCATACGTTTTCTCACCTGTCTGCCTCGATTGTGCTCTCCCGTTTACGGGCGAGTGAGGGCTTTTTCCCGGCGATCGCCTGCTTGATAACGCTCAAAGTTCAACGCTCCAATCAGCAATGATCATCAATGCGATCGCCAACAACATTCCCAATACCGATCGCCGCATCACTTTTACCTTATTTACGCCCGTTGTTTCCTGTTTCTACTATGCCCGATCGCTTATTTGCTGTGGCAAAGCAGGGATTGCGATCGGGCAACCCCATGTAGGACTTATACCAATTTAATGTGAAGCTGCATAGAATAAGGCTTCAAGAATGAAGTCATAGGAGGACAATGATTGGATGCGTTCAGGGGTGATGTCTTCCAGTAT
>CASBQM010000041.1 GCA_949127645.1 Synechococcales cyanobacterium PMM_0036 | reverse complement strand
GATAACGAGCTGTGGCTAGGTCTAGCGCTAGCATCGGGGGAACTTGATCGCCTGGAGCCGCAGCACCTAGCTGCCGCCTGTGCCGCACTGGTCACGGAGGTTTCGCGCCCTGATAGCTGGACGCGCTACGAACCTTCTGGAGAGATTGACGAAGCCTTGGGCGGACTGCGAGGATTACGCCGAGAGCTGTTTAAGCTGCAACGCCGCTATCAGGTGGCGCTGCCCATTTGGTTAGAAGCCGACTGGGTTGCGCTAGTAGAGCAATGGGCGATGGGAGCCGACTGGGTTGAGCTGTGTAGCAACACCAGCCTGGACGAGGGCGATATCGTCAGAATTTTGCGACGAACGGTGGACTTCCTGTCGCAAGTTCCTCACGCGCCCTATCTGCCGGGTGAGCTAAAAGAAAACGCGCAGTTAGCCATTCGGGCGATCGATCGCTTCCCTGTTAATGAAGGGGTGGATTAGACAGCTAAGCGCTATAACGTCCTGTCCGTTCTGCCGCCCTTTGCTGAGGCTTGATGCCAGCCGCTGGTGCAATTTTTTCCCAGTCTGCCTGTTCTAATGCCGCATCTAGAACATCGGAGAGATTGCAGCGATGTTCGTACGCAAGCTGCCTCAGAATTTCATGATGCTCAGGCTGGATATAGACGGGTTTCCTCTGAGTCTGTGCCATATTGCTGCATCTCTAATCTTTCAATATCATAGCCAAATATCATAGCCAAATATCCAATTAGCCCAGTTGACAATTAGCTAATTAGCCACTTAAGCTTATTATATGAAACAAAAGTACTAAAGGCAATTTATGGCTGAGGCGATTGTTTCCCTATTTTCAGGCTGTGGTGGACTCGATTTGGGCTTTCTCAAGGCGGGGTTTAAGATCATCTGGGCAAATGAATACGATAAAGACATTTGGACAACTTACGAAGCCAATCACCTCAACACATTTCTGGATAGAAGAGATATCCGCAAGATTGCTTCACCCGAAATTCCGGATTGTGTAGGCATCATTGGGGGTCCTCCCTGTCAAAGCTGGAGTGAGGCGGGAACTCAGCGGGGAATAGAGGACGATCGCGGTAAGCTTTTTCTAGAATATGTTCGGATTTTGAAGGAAAAACAGCCTTTGTTCTTTCTAGCAGAAAATGTTTCTGGAATGCTTTGCGCAAAACATAACCAAGCCATTAGCAACATCGTTGCGGCTTTTGAGGAAGCAGGCTACGCAGTTTCTTTTAAGCTACTCAATGCCATGAACCACAATGTGCCGCAGGAGAGAAAGCGCGTTATTTTTGTTGGGTATCACCTCGATCTCAAAAAACAATTTAATTTCGATCGCCTCAATTTATCAACTGCTTTACCCTTTAAAGCCCCTACTCTTAAGAATGCTATCTGGGACTTAAAAGATACCGCCCTACCTGCTTTAGCAACCAATAAAACCAATGCTGAAGCCTGTCTTTTTTCAAATCACGAGTACATGATTGGCGGCTTCTCCAGCATATATATGTCTCGAAACCGAGTGCGATTGTGGGATGAGCCTTCCTTTACTATTCAGGCGGGTGGAAGACACGCACCCCTACATCCCCAAGCTAATAAGATGCTGTTTTGTGAAAAAGACAAGTTTGTTTTTGATGAAAACTCACCTCACCCTTACAGAAGACTATCTGTAAGAGAATGTGCGAGAATCCAAACGTTTCCTGACATCTTTACTTTTCACTATAGGGATCTCAGTGCTGCTTATAAGATGATTGGAAATGCCGTGCCTGTAAATTTAGCATTTGCTTTGGCTCAAGCAATTCATCAAGACCTATTTTCTAGTCCATCGACCGATAATATCTCTATAAAAGTTCAGAAGCAACTTAGCCTCCAGCTAATTTAAGTAATATCTTCAACTATTATTTAGTTTTCTCAATCATCAAAAAATATACAGTTTTTCGATGAGATTCAGGAAAGTCATCTCTCCGCCTCTTGCCAGTTTTTGAGTGGGGTATAGGCTGTCCGGCAACATCATTAAAGACCCAAGGTTTATTTTCTGATTTACGCGATATGCTCAGCGATCGTCGATGCTCAGAATCACTCATTTGACCTATCCACTGTCGCCTGATGGATATCTCAAAATTCTGTTTATACTTTTCAAAATATTCATTAAAGGTATAGAGGACGATATCATTCTCATGTTTAATTATTTTGGATGCTTCTAAAATAAATTCTGCTGGATGGCTTGACATTCCTCGATTAGGGCTGCTTCTTAGCATTAGAAAATTCATCAGAATTTTCAGATCTTGTTCCGAGAAAAATTTCTGCCAGGGCTGGTTTCGCTTGGAAAGCAATCCCTGATGAAATCTATGTACCGCTTCATCAATTTTTGTGATAATTGCCTCTGGCTGACTTAATTCTAAGCTAGTAAAAACATCAAGTAAATTTGCTCTTTGCAGACGATTAAATGCAAAGCTTCCACCCGACTGCTTAATCGAAATTCCTCTTCCATTCAGGTAAATATCAGCTTTCTTTTCTGAGTGGGAGGTTGAGATTTGGTAAATATCGGCAATTGACTGAAGAGGAGTGTAGCGATCGCCCCCCAAAATAGGAGCCGCTATTTGTTCAACTCGCCCAATATGTCTCAGATAAATTTTTCCGAGGTTTTGCAACAGAAATCGACAAACCTCTATTTCATTACCTGCCATGTTTTTTACTGGGCACTAAAAGCTCCCTTAGATTACCCAACGCGCTTCTGCTAAAACACAGGCATAGAATAATTGACCATTTTACTCTTCATCCCAATCATCATCATCCCAATTAGACTCTTCGATCGCCCCTTCAGCAGATGAGTCAACCGTTATTTCGTCTGGGATGTATTGAATTTCGATTTCGATCGTTTTTTCTTCGATCGTTTCCTCTACGACAAGGATTTCTTCTTCAGCTACAGTGACTTCTACGTAAGGTGTTTCTAAGTCATCAATTAGTTCAAGTTCAATAATGTGAATTGTCTCGGAAGCAGGTTTAGCAATGACTTCAGGAGTAGAGTCAAGAATGGCCTCGAGAATGGCTTCAGAAATAGTTTTAGAAGAGATTTCAGGGATAATTTCAGGGATAATTTCAGGGACAATTTTAGAGATTGTTTCAGAAGCAGGTTTAGAAAAGTCCTTAGAATCTTGAAGTTCATCTAATGTGTCTTCTAAGGCGTTTACTGTAGGTTCAATGGGGTGAATTGTTAAGGGAGTGATTGATAGAGCGATCGCTAATTCTTCCGCCGATTCAACCTCTACAGCTTCTGACTCAAGCTTTTCTGGCGTAACTTCAACCTTAATTTCAGCCTGAACCTTCGCCTGAACCTTCATAATGGGTAAAATTTGCTGAACAGGTAAACCCAACAGCGTGAAGTCCTGCGCTATTCTCTCGATAGGATAAGGTTCAGTTACACCAAACTGCTTTTCAGACGTGAGCATCACTCGCAACACGCTAACCGGAATTTGCAAAAACAGGTTGCAGCCTAAGAACGCGATCGCCGCCACCAACACCCCGCCCAATCGTCCAAACTGACCAAATGGCGTAACCTCTGAGGCGATCGGCGCAATTTGGTAAAGCTGCCACAATATTGCCAGCAGAGCGATCGCCGTCAGCGCCGCCACCACTCGCTCTAGAGGCGCTTTGAACAGCTTCAGGATTCGCCGCTGATCGATCGTCAGGCGGTCTGGCTTCAGCGCTAGGATAACTAAGCTAAAAATTGAGAAAGGTCTTCGCCACTGCATCCAGAGAACCGGGGCGACTCCCACTGCTCCTACCAACATAAACTCTAGTCCCATAGGTCGTAGCGGACTGCCCACGCCCAACCCCAGCAAACAAAGCTCTAGAAGAAGCGGTACGGCAGCAGCGCCCGCCAAATGTACCCAGAGGTAAGGATCAGACCAGAACGATCGCATAATGAATTCAGTGGCGATAAGAAAACTCTATCCTTGCCCATACT
>CASBQM010000040.1 GCA_949127645.1 Synechococcales cyanobacterium PMM_0036 | reverse complement strand
GGTTTCATTGGTCGGCACTTGGATGCAGATCATCGCGCAAGGTTGGCTGGTTTATCAACTTAGCCACTCAGAATTGGCCTTGGGGTTGGTCGGGTTTGCATCAGCTATTCCGGCGCTGATCATCTCACCCTGGGCTGGGGTGATTGTGGATCGGGTTCCCAAGCGTAAAATTTTGGTCGCCACCCAAGTGGGGGCAATGCTGCTGGCCTTTATTCTTTCGGCCATGAGCTTTGCTGGAATTGTCCAGGTTTGGCATGTGATCGTATTAGCGGCCGGCCTGGGGGTGGTGAATGCCTTTGATGGACCAGCGCGCCAGGCGTTTGTGGTGGAAATGGTCGGGCGCGAAGATCTGCCCAATGCCATCGCGATGAATTCGATGACCTTTAATAGCGCCCGCATCCTCGGCCCAGGGCTTGGGGGCATCCTGCTGGCTGCCTTCGGTTCTAGTTGGTGCTTCCTTTTGAATGGCCTCTCCTTTCTAGCCGTGATCGCCAGTCTCCTCGCCATGCAGCTAACCCCCTATGAGCGCAAACCCTTGGCGCTTTCCCCTTGGAAACAATTGACCAGTGGGTTGGCCTATGCCAAAAACACCCCAGAATTGCGCGGCTTGCTCTTGATGGCGCTCTTCTTTAGTCTGTTTGGTATCTCTTACAGCACGGTTTTGCCAGCCTTTATTGACAAGGTGCTGCACCAAGACGCCAAGGCCTTCGGTGTGATCAACGCCATGACCGGCGTGGGTGCGGTCGCGGGCGCTTTTGTGATCGCCCAATATGGCGATCGCGGCCAGCGCGGACGGTGGTTGGTCTGGTCATCGCTGCTCTTTCCCTTGGTGTTGGCCGCCTTTGCGATCAATCATAATTATCCGGCCGCCATGGTATTGGCGTTGCTGTTAGGCCTCGGCTTCATGCTCACGTTTACCCTGATCAATACCCTGCTCCAGACACGTCTGGCCGATGAGATGCGCGGGCGCGTGTTGAGTTTATACACCTTAACCTTCTACGGCTTCACACCCTTCGGCAATCTCCTGATCGGCTCGCTCTCGGAACGTTTGGGGCTGAGCACAGCGATCACCGCCAGTGCGGTGGCTTCGCTGGCTCTGTCTGCGTTTGTGATCCTCAGCACCAAAGAATTGCGCCGCTTAGCCTAGGCGAATCGACAAACAAATAACTGGCGTAAAAAAATGGTAGAGGATCGGCATGCCGATCCTCTACCATTTTTTTACGCCAGTCTAACCTGCGCGATTATCTCATTGACTAGTAGTGCCCCAGATTTGGGCTAACTGTGCGTCACGGCCACAACCGGCGCGGTACATGGCGTACTGCGTAGGGCTCTTGAGATAAAATTTCTGGTGATATTCCTCAGCCGGATAAAACGCGGCGGCCGCCACGATCTCAGTCACAATCGGCTGGGTAAAACGACCGGAAGCGACCAGGGACTGCTTGCTTGCTTCGGCCAAGCGCTGTTGTTCGGCGTTGTGGTAAAAGATCGCTGGGCGATAGCTTGAACCACTGTCGCAGAATTGACGATCCACACTCACCGGATCGATATCGTGCCAGTAGGCATCCAATAATTTGGCATAACTGATCTGGGCCGTATCAAAGATCACCTCGACCGATTCGGCGTGCCCCGTCGTCTCCGACGACACTTGTTCGTAGGTCGGGTTATCGACATGTCCCCCGGTGTAGCCAACTGTGGTGGTGATGACACCGGGCACCTCGTCCAACATTCGTTGCATCGACCAGAAACAGCCGCCCGCAAAGGTGGCTGTCTCCAGATTCTTCAGATCCGGCGTGGGTAGGGTTACTGTCGCCGGGACAGCGGTAGCGGACGGTTGTTTTGTCTGACTACACGCAGTCAAGCCAAAGGCAATACCCAGGACACAGATTATCAGAAAACTTTTCATGGTCGCTCCTCAAAGTTAGATAGGGTTGCCGCTCATCTATCAATACAGACAAAGCGCAAGCAGAGCCGGTGGCACGCGACAAATTCAGGACCTAAAACAAGTTCAGTCAGAAACCGGGTTTTTTATGCGTAAGACAGGCTAATTCTACCCAGAAAAACCCGGTTTCTTCGCCTAGCCTGAATCGTTACCAACTTTCTTCCTATCCGAATTACCAGGGTCGACCGGCCTGTCAGGTGTTCTTTTCCTGACAGGTCTCGATCCCTAGGTTAAGTTTGACTTAGCCTTTGATCGCGCCGGCGCTGATGCCGGCCACAAACTGCCGGGTCAGCAGCACATAGGCAACGACCACCGGCAGCGCCGACACCACAACGCTGGCAAAGACCAGGCCCCATTCGGTGGAATAGACACCAACAAACGACATGATACCGACCGGTAGTGTCTGCGTCGATGGTTTGATCGCAATGATCAACGGGATGAAGAACTCATTCCACATCCAAACACCGTTGAGGATCACAACCGAAGCCAGGGCAGGGCGCACCAGCGGCAACATGACGCGCCAGAAGACCTGCCATTCATTCGCGCCATCAATGCGCGCGGCTGCGGCTAAGTCGCTGGGCAGGGTGGCGAAAAAAGGCACCAAAATCAGAATCGCCAAAGGTAAACCCAAAGCCGAGTAAGGAAAAATCAGCGAAAAGAGGGTACCGGATAGCCCCAGTTGGCGCAACAAAATAAAGAGTGGCAAGACCGTCATCTGCACCGGGATCAGCATGCCGCTGGCAAACAACACATAGAGCGCGGCCGTCAGTCGCTTGTCACGCTGGCTTAAACCATAGCTGGCAAAAGCGGCCAGAAAGGTGCTCAGCACAACTGCGGCGCTGGTGACAATGATGCTGTTGGTCAGCGTCACCGCCACATTGGCTTCATTCCACGCCCGCACATAATTTTGCCACGCCCATTGGCTCGGCAAACCATAGGGCCGATCAAAGAAATCCTGGACACTTTTGAAGGAAGCCAGGAGCAAATAGATAATCGGCACCAACACCAGCAAACAGACGATGGTTAACAGGAGATGGCGACCGATCTGATCAAAGCGCAGGGCACGTCGATGGCGCGCGTTTGATTGCACTTTGGGGGCGGGTCTGGACAGGGTAACGTCGGTCAACTTTGTACCTCCCGGCGGCGTAATTGCGTCAAAAGCAGCGTTGAAACAAGGCCAAGCACCACAAATAAGACAACGGAAATCGCAATCGCATAGCTAAAGCGCGAGGAGGAAGTCGTCATCGTGGTCACACCAAATGCAGTTCGATAAATTAAGGTGCCGAGCACGTCTGTCGCGCCGGCGGGTGAGCCAATCGGCCCAGCCAACACATAGACCACGTCGAACGTGCGGAAAATTTGAATAAACGTCAGCACGGTCAGCGAAGTAAAGGCCGGGGCGAGCAAAGGAAAGGTGACGTTCCGAAAGCGCTGCCAGTTGGTAGCACCATCGATGATGGCCGCCTCCCGTAGCTCTTGGGGAATATTTTGCAGGCCAGCCAAATAGATCACAATCGACCAGCCGAGTGACTGCCACGCCTGCACCGTGATCACAGTGGGCAAGGCCCATGTTGTATCACTAAGCCACGGGCGCGCCAGCGCGCCTAGCCCCCAAGCCCGCAACAGAGGATTGAGGAAGCCAATATTAGGGCTTAACATTAAACTCCAAATAAAGCCAACCGCGACCAGCGAAATGATCACCGGCAAAAATAAGATAGCGCGATAGACTTCCACCAAGCGCGGGCGTGCATCCAGTTGGGTTGCCAAGAAAAGCCCAACGGTATTCTGGAAGATAAAGAGTGCAATAAAGAAGATCAGGTTGTGCCAGGCCGCACGATAGACGATCGAAGAAGTCAGGGCCTCTTGAAAGTTTTTTGTGCCGACAAACTTCATTTGATTGCCAAAACCGTTCCAGTCGTAAAAGCTGAGCCAAAACGCCGACAACGTGGGATAAAGCACAAAAAGCCCATAAACAAGCAGGGCGGGCAGCACAAACCAGAGATGCGTATAGTGACGTGTTTTCATAGTTATCAAACTTAAGCCAATCATGGTTCGTGAGACAGTAGGGCAGTAAGACAGTAGGACGGTAGAACAGTGAATCGATGATCAGCCCACTGCCCTACTGTCCTACTGTCTCACCATTTACTTCGTGCTCGGCTTGATCGAATCCTGCAAAAGTTGGGCGAATTGTTGCGGTGTGATCGCGTCGGTAAAGAGTTCTTGCCCGTGATCGCGAATGACTGTAGAAATGTCAGCCGTTTCGGGGAATTCGTACCAGACGCGCACGTCATTGCTCTTAGAAGCCTTGATCATCTCTTGCATGGCCGGGTTGTTGGAGGGCGTCACGCCTTCAATCGTGGGCAACGTAATGTGGTCGGCCACCATCTGCCCG
>CASBQM010000039.1 GCA_949127645.1 Synechococcales cyanobacterium PMM_0036 | reverse complement strand
TCTTACCGATGCCCGCTACAATCGGCGCAAAAGTTCGGACAACAGGCATAAACCGGGCGAGAACGATGGTCTTTTTCCCGTGCTTATCATAAAAATTTTGGGTGGTAACTAAATGCTTTTTGTGAAACAGCCAAGAGTCCTCTCGCTGGAAAAGCTTGCGTCCAAATCGATGCCCGGTAGCATAGCCCACGTTGTCGCCCAAGACGGCACAGACAAAGCAACCAAAAATCAGCACGGCAATGTTGAGAAATCCTTGAGAAGCCAAAAATCCGGCGCTAAACAGCAGGCTATCTCCCGGTAAGAAAAAGCCAATGAGCAGCCCAGACTCGGCAAAGACGATCGCCCAAACCCCAAAATATCCGAGGGACTTGATCATGCTGAGCAAATCAAAATGCATTGGTTTTCTCTCCATACCGTGCTGTTCTCTTCCGTATTCTGCCGGATTACCGGGTCTGTATGAAAGATTCCTTAGAAGGTTGGCAGGTTTTACCTAAAATTTACGAGGAGCCAAAGTTCACGAGAAGCCGGGGAGTCTTAATTTCTAGATATTGTCCTTGAGGTACTGAGTGATATCATCCGTCATTCGCGTCAATGCCACTTCGGTGCTGAGGCGAATCCGATCGTCTCTTAGCGTAATTAAAACCTTCGCAGCAAAAGGGCTTGACCAGATATTGGGGTTGCAAAACACCTCCAGAAACACCTCGCCCGTGTGCCGATACTCCATCGGCTTCTGAGGTTTGGGCTTGTTGCCGCTGCCTGCACCCTGTGCCGTGACTTTAAGGCTATCCATAAGAGAGGCGATCGCCCCTTGCAGATCCCGCGCCGATTCGGGCGTAAAGCTAAAGGAAACGGTTCCTTCTGGAAGATTCAGGCGAAATTGAGAGGATGACATATTCATTGACCCAGGCTAATTGCCTCGTTTATCCGAAGGCTTGTTTACCTATATTAAGGGGCTGAGGGACTGCTCCAGAATTGATGTTAATTTATTGACGACTGGTGACGACTGGAGTCTAGCTTGCCCCGCAACTCGTCTTTGATGCGATTCAAGATGGATGCTTCATCCAGGGAGGCTAGAATTTGGCTGACAATCGCCTTCGGAGTTTCATCGCCCCAAGATGCGCCGTTTGCCAGATAGGTTTTTGCCACCTGTCCAATAATATGTGTCGAGACACCTGCTACTCCTCCCTGTGTTAAAGCGATCGACAGGTAGGGTGCAAGAGAAATTCCGCCTGTTGCCGGAGCCGATAGACCTAACAGACTCTTGAGCGAACCTAGCCCCAAGGTAGCAATTAGCTCACTTACCGTAATGCCGCCCATGCTGAGGGCAATTTTTTGGAGTAGCCCCACGGCTCCCTGCTGCGTCAACGGGAAACCGTAGAGCCGAGATAGCGTCAGGATTAGCGCAATATCAACGATCGTAGCGCTGAGCAAATCCAGAACGGTGACAGGATTAAGGGCGATCGCCACAGCTTTTGTCATCACGGCATTCCAGATCACCTGGTTGGCAGTGCGATCGCGGATTTCTAGCTTGCGCTGCACTAATTGTTCATTCACATCATCGGTATACAGCATAGTGTTAAGTGCCACTAGGGCTTTTCCT
Source organism: Synechococcales cyanobacterium PMM_0036 (assembly GCA_949127645.1). Taxonomy (GTDB): domain Bacteria; phylum Cyanobacteriota; class Cyanobacteriia; order Elainellales; family Elainellaceae; genus Drouetiella. The sequence continues at coordinate 2,657 of CASBQM010000039.1, read as the reverse complement.
TCCCGCTGCAAGACTTCCAGAATTTTCAGCTTCACGCCTTGCACCTCTGGGACACCGCGACCCATACGGGCAATCAGCGTCCCGTCTTCTCGTCTAGCGGCTCTGGCAACCAGCGGCGAGGCGGCAGCCATGACAATTTCATCGGGCGAAAGCAATTCCTTAACGCGATCGTCCCGAATTTTCTCATAAATCATCTGGCGATCGGCTTCTGGATACTGATCCATTTTGTTTAGCACTAGCAAAATCGGTTTGCTAGCTTTGCGGAGTTCTGACAGTGCCTCAAATTCTATGCGGGTCATGTCTCCGGCAACGACAAATAGAATTAAATCCGCCTGTTTAGCTAGCTGCCGTGCCATGACCTCGCGGGTTTCGCCGTCCACTTCATCAATACCCGGCGTGTCAATTAGCTCAACCTGCGAGTTGCCCAATCCTGGCAGAGAAACCCGCCAGAATTCTCCTTCCGGCTTAGCGCTCCATTGAGCCGTTTGAATCTGCTGCGTTACGCCATGCACCGCGCCTGTCTCAAAGATTTCCTGTCCTATCAAGGCATTCAGCAGCGAAGATTTACCTCGTCCCACCATGCCAAATACCGCGATGTGAACCACTTGGCGATCGAGCTTATCTAGCATGGTTTCTAGGCTATGAATCTCTGTTTCTAAGCCGGACTGCTCTTTGGCGCTGAGATCCAGATTGCTAATTAACTCCCGCAATACTTCTTGCGCCTGTCGGTAGTTTAGCTCTGCTTGAAGATCGCTAAAGTCTTGAATCGTATCGTTTAATTCTCGATCGAGTTCGCTATCGGGCATGGCGATCGTTAAATTGAGACAGGTATCTATCTAGATCATATCAATTTCACGGGTTGCAGATGATTCAGAGCTAATACGCAAACTGACCGAACGCGATAGGGCATTCGGTCAGTTTACAGACCTCAACTTAAAATCATTAGATTGAGATGGATCGCCCTTCCTTAGCTACACGCTAGGGAAATCTACCATAGACCCCGAACAGGAGCAGCGCTGCTTCCACTCGTGCCGTACTGTCCTGAAGAAGAACCACTCGTGCCAGTCGATCGGTTGTAGGTGCCTGAGCCTGTCGATCCGCTTGATCCGCCGTAGGTGCCTGACGATCCTCCTGTAGTAGGGTTGGTTTCAGTAGGGGTGGGTGAAGCCGCTCTGGGCACGGTGGTTTCGACTCCTCTCTGGTCAGTGCCATTGCCCATGGAACCCCCCATAGAGCCACCTGAAGTCCCACCGGAGGTTCCTGAAGCTTCAGGAGTCTCACCAGGGTTATTGGTCCGTCCTGAAGGGCTTAGATTACCCCCCGCCGAGCCACCCGTAGAACCACCTGGTGTGCCATTCATATTGCCCATGCTGCCGCCTGTCGCGGGAGTACCCATGCTACCGCCGCTGGGCTGGGGAGTACCCATGTTGCCAGTGCCGCTAGTGCCCGGTGTACCAGTACCATCAGGAGTGGTGTTGCTATCTCCTGCGGAGCTGCCTGCACTGCCTGAGCCATTGCCCGCGCCGCTTGAACCGCTACTTTGAGCTAGAAGCTGCCCTACATTAGACGGACTTTGACCCAAGGCTGAGTAAGGCTGGGTGTTAGCCAATGCTAGCGCGGGAAGGCTGATCAGAGCACCAATGCTCGCAAACCCAATAACGCCTGCAAACCTTTTGATCATGGATTGACTATTCGTTGAACTCATGGGTACTTTCCTCTGAATTTGGGATGTAAATTTTAAGCTGCACCTGCATACTGGCTGAGAACTGCTTAGCTAACCAGCTGCAAGATGCGAACTGAAACCGCAACTGCTCTCTGGGCTGCCTTACAGCGGGCGATCATCTTCGCGCAACCGCCTTAATGCCACTCTCAGACGCGATCTCAGCAAGTGCTTCATCACTGCGGTTTCTTTGCAGTGATTGCACTATAGCGAAATAAATAGACTTTAATAATCCTTCTAAAGAGATAAGTCGCTCTATGCCCTTCAGCTAAGCTCAGCTCAAGCCATTCCTTGCCGTTTTCCCACCAAGCGATCGCGTAGATGCTTGATTCGATCGCGCATTTTTGCCGCCTCTTCAAACTCCATTTTTTTCGCCGCCTCTTTCATTTCCGCTTCTAGCTTGACGATTAAATCAGGAATATTTTCCAGAGGCAGATCATAGGAATGCTCATAGGCTTCGTCTAGCTCTTGCGCCGTCAGCTTGCGAGAGACTTCAAGATATTTAAGGATAGAATTGCTCGATCGCTTGATAATCGACTTAGGGGTGATGTTGTGTTTTTCGTTGTACTCTATCTGAATTTTACGGCGGCGATCGGTTTCGGCAATGGCTTTTGCCATGCTTTTCGTTAGATTATCTCCGTAGAGAATGGCTTTCCCTTCTACGTGTCGAGCCGCACGTCCGATAGTTTGAATCAGCGATCGCTCTGCCCGCAAGAATCCTTCTTTGTCGGCATCTAGAATGGCAACTAGAGAGACCTCCGGTAAGTCTAGACCTTCTCTCAGCAGGTTTACCCCAATCAACACGTCAAAATCTCCGTTACGTAAATCCTGTAAGATTTCAATGCGTTCGATCGAGTTAATTTCTGAGTGTAGATATCGAACCCGAACCGCTCTCTCTTGTAGGTACTCCGTCAAGTCTTCCGCCATGCGCTTAGTC
>CASBQM010000038.1 GCA_949127645.1 Synechococcales cyanobacterium PMM_0036 | reverse complement strand
TGAACCGGGCGGCCCCTGCAGCAGATGCACGTCACGACGACGATATCAGCAATATAGCATAGAACCTGCTGAACTTGCAAGATTTAGTTCATGAAACATTTGCCGGCCTTGTTTGCCAGCAGTGACCGTCGCGGAGCCCTATTCCTTGGGGCGGGGAGCGCCGCTACGGCGCCTCGTAGGCGATGTAGCGGGCGATCTTCCTGCTGCCATCGGGCTGGCGGCGGAACACGTCGAGGCCGGGCTCCTTCGAGTCCACCGGCGTCGCGGCGCCGGGAGGCGTGACCTTAAGCGTCCAGACCAGGCGGACGATGGCCATGTCGCCCGACACGATGATCTCCCTGATGTCGTAGGCATAGGTGAACTGCTTCGTCCGGTCGGCGAGCGACCGGTGCAGCAGCGCACACAGGTCGGCGTACGTGCGCTCGGGAAAGCCGCGATAGTCATAGACGAGATCCTGCGCGAAGAGATCGCAGATGCGCGTGGCATCGCGGGCGTTGAAATCGGCGGTCCATTGCGCGAACGCGCCGCGGATCGCCGTCTCGGCCTCGCCGGCAGGCGTTTGCGCGGCGGCGCCGAGCGAAAAGACGCTGCCCGCCAGAAGGGGCGCCAAAAAATGCCGGATCATGGACGACCTCATCCGACCGCCTTCGCCGCCTCGCCCAGCACGTCGGCCACGGCACCGACGTACGATTTGAAGATAGCGCCGACGCCGTCGTCCGGCCCGGTCCAGTTGATGGTGAAGCAGAAGGTGACCGGCACCTTGCCCACGATCATCTGGCCCGGCAGGCAGAAACAGTGGAAGCCCGCCCATTCGATGCTGCCGCCCTTGGCATAGGCGATCGTGTCGGGCGGCACGACATGGACGATGGCGTCGGCCATCGCCTGGATGCGCTTGAACTCCAGCAGCGTCTCGGGCTTCTTGAAGTAGGTGCCGCGCAGCGCTTGGCGGTACCAGCGCACCATATCCTCGGCCGTGCTGGCCATCGTCTGCTGGTCGTTGAGCGCCGGTCGCGTGCTACCGGCCGGAGGCGCTGCCACCAGCTTTTGCACGCCTTCCCAACCAACATCGACGCCTTCGGGCGCCCCCGCGAGCCAGGAGAACAGCCGGCGCGTCGAATTGGGGATCTGCGTCGCGCCGAGCCCGGCTTCGGCGATCAGCGCGCGGACCTTGTCGACGCCGGCCGCCGCCAGCGCCACATCGGTCGCGGTGTTGTCGCTGTGGGCGATCATCGCCTCCAGCACGCTGCGCGCCGGCGTCGTGCCCGTGAGGTTGAGGAACACCGGGCTGGATAGCGACCGAACCGTATCGTCGATCTTCATCTGCTGGTCTTCGCTCAACCGCCCCGCCTCCACCTCGCGCAGAACCTGCGCCAGGATGAAGGTCTTCACCGCACTGCCGATAAACAGGCGCGCGGCCGGCAGATGCGAAGCCTGCCACGGAGTCGTGGGATGATCGGCGACAACTAGGCAACTGGCCGACGGCAGAGCGGCGAAGCGGGCGACCGCCGCCTGCACGCGCGCACCGCTCTGGCCCTGCGCTGCGGCATGGTAGACGATTGCGGGAACGACAAATGTCGAGGCGGCCAGCGCCGCCAGATTACGACGATAGAGTTCCACGATAGCAATCCTCACGGGCTGAGGGTTTGGCTGTTCCAAGACGGAATTGGCATTGGGTACCAGCGACTATGCCGAACGTTTCATACTGGAACCGGCCTATCCGTACCTATGACGCTCATGCACAACAGACGAATATGTCGACACACCGGCAACAGCAATGACGTTAGGGGCGCCAGCGGGCGCTTTGAGGAGCAAAGCCTCCTAGCGCGACAACAAGCTATGCACCCAATATGCCGCAACCGCGGTACTAGTTCCTGACCCTACTATCAGGCGTTGTGCAACAAATTCACTACGCCTATTATACTGCCTATCACACAAGACCGATGGCATGGGCACAGATCCGTCAGCAATCTTTCGAGCAATCGACCTACTCGCATTGGAACCACCCAGTAGCGGGCGCCGTGCCATTCGCCAAGTTGCGGAGCTGGTCTGCCAAACGTTTAAATTCAGAGCATACTCCGTTCAGATTTTTACTACACCCGATCAAGTTCTTACCAAAGGTCGCGGCGTCTCGGACATTCGAATTCCGTCGGTGGAACGCACGACAATTAGGTCAGCGTCACTTGAGTCGTCATGCCGTCCAGCATTGGAAGACTTCGGAACGTCTCTCATCACAAGACGTGACAACTTCTTGTCCAAATCCCAAGAGGAAGACCATTTCACCGCAATACGCGTCAGTCCTGATAAACTGACAACGATTGTGTTTTCGTTCGTTGGCCAGATTGACGTGATGCGCTATGCCGAATTTCAGGCGACGCGTCATGCAATACAACAGCAGTTTCTCGTCCTATTAAGAAGCTGTCAGACAAATAGTCGACGCCGCGCCGAGGAATATATTGTCGAAAGCTTTTTTGAAAGCCGAGGAGCTTCGGCTCGCAAATGGTGGGCTGCCGTTGTCGAATCGCTAGAGCTTTTCGGACCGCTATGGGCGCCGCCGACAGACATCAGAAAAACCGAAGTCGAACTCATTCTGCCAGACGTCGACATGCATGAAGCTCTAAGGATCGTTGCGGCGACCAAGCTGACTAGCGTGAACCGAATTCTAATACGAGACCAATCAATTACTGGACTATTCTTTGGTGAAGCGCACGATTATGTATACATCCTTCCGAAGCAACCCGAGCGTGCCTCTCGCTACCGTTCTTTCATGTTTGCAAACGATCCAGCGGAAGTCGAATTTGCTGTCGCTTTGCGCGTCGGAGAACGTCTAGTTGGCATTCTGAACTACGAACATCCCGAACTTAAGAAGTTTTCTCTCCAGACCTTAAATTCATTCGTTACAATGGCGCGATTCGCTGCTCGCTATGTAGATGCCGTTCAAGGTCGATTTGTTGACGCCCGTCAGCAAGAGCGCACGACCCGTACTGCTCTGACAAATAACCTACGTCAGATCGCAAGCGCCTACTCCCATCTAATTCAGAATCCTCTAAAGATCGCGGAACTAAAACTTGATCTCGCGTTGGCACACGAAAATCTCGACGGTGCTCTATCGGCCGAGCTCCGAGACATATTGGAGCACGTAAAGAGAGGGCGGTCCGATTCTTTGGAATTCGGCATGCGTCTGCCTCGATTCCTACCCAGGACGTCGATCTCTGTCATGACGCTTCTTGCCAACCTCGAAAGCCGCGTGGAGGAACTCGTAGAGAAGAATGAAATCATATTCGTCGTCGACCGTAGTGAAGCACAGTGCAACGTTTATGCGTCTCGACTTGTAGAGGAGCACCTCAGAAATATCTTGATGAACGCTATCCGAAAAATTCTTGATCGACGGCATCAAATCATGTCCTCCGAAATAGAGTCACCGCCGGAGGAACCCTTCAAACCTTCCATTCGAGTAAGTATTTCTCAGCATCGAGAAACCGATTTGCGTGATCGCGCAATCGGCCTGAGCAGAATTCAAATCATTATTTCTGACAACGGCGGTGGCGCGCCAGAAGCGCTTTTAAAAAATCTAGGTCGCGTCCGAGTTGAAAGCTCGACCGGTGGGCAAGGATGGGCACTCCTTGGGGTCAGACACTACATGAACGGGATTGGTGGATCCGCCGACTACGCCAACGACGGTGATGGCTTCCGTGTCATTCTAGAGTTTCAAGGCTTCAGCGAGCTTCGTCACATTAATGAAGTCGACCAAGTATCGGGGTAGATATCAATTAGTATATGCAACGCGACTTTAAACGGAGCTAGCACATGCAGCAGGGACGAATTCTAGTTGTCGATGATGAGCCGGGGTTTTGCCAGATTGTTTCAAAGCTTGCAAAGATGCAAAATCTCACTGCCGACGTTGCCCAAACCAAAGACGCTGCTATCGATTTGATTTCGCGGTACGCTTACTCGGTGGCGCTAATCGACATTAATCTTAGCCCCCATCGTGATCAGCCCGACACTGACGGATTTGATGTGGCCGCCGAAATTGAAGCAGCGGGAGAAGGTACCTATCGGATAATGATATCGGCAAACGATCATGTACCAACAGCATTGAAAGGTAATGCCTTAGGCGACGCTTACATCTACAAGCCGGATACGACGAATAAAGAGATCGCCGAAAAGATTCTAAATGGAAGTCGACAATTCAAAGCCAAGCACTTCGGAAAATGTAGCTCACTGGTTCAATATATCGCTGTGCCACAGGATCCAGGAGATTGGTCGGGACTAGTCATTAGCCAGTTGGGGGGACCATACGCTCGCTTGGCCTCCATGTTGGGCGCTGCACTCCATGAATTTCTTCCAGTGCTGCATCGCACGAGCGGCGGTCCCATGTTTGCCCTTGATGAAAGTCGGCAGGCTCTTCGAGGAACATTTTGGACAAAGACTATTGGCAAGTCCGTCGAACTCGAAATTACACGCGCAGACGACACAAAATCGGAACTTCTCCCTTTTGAACTCATATCGGAACGCGTACACGGCGATTGGCGGGCTTCTATCTACGACCGCCCGGATCTTGAGAGGTCCGGCTTTGCGCGCACGACGTCAGATATTGTACGTGGATAGAACTTCGTACTCCTGATGATTAGAAACGTACCTGCAGTCACAAGGGTTCTTCTCATTGAAGATGATCCCGCTTGGATGCGCATAATTGAAGAAGCGGTACGACATCGAGGAATCGAGCTTACGAGGGCAACGAATTGGACAGCCGCAGCGCTTGCTGCACGTTCGCATGCCTTTGACCGCGTTCTTATGGATCTAAACCTT
>CASBQM010000037.1 GCA_949127645.1 Synechococcales cyanobacterium PMM_0036 | reverse complement strand
TTTGCGTTTCACGATAGCCAGATTTTGCTGAAAACCTGTAGTGATGCAGAAGATCAGCGCAAAGTAGTGACACTCTTTTACTTTGACTAAACATTTTGATTTGCTCTGAGGCAAAAAAGCATATCGGCTAAGCGTTTTGATTGAGTACAAAAAATATGGCGTTCTTACAGCAGCTCTCGGTGTCAAGCACATTGCTTTACTGTGTAGCGGCAGCGGCAGCTTTAATTTATTTCCCATTTCTCATCGTTGGATATGGCAGAGTCAAGGTAGGCTACGACACGTCTGCCCCACGGGCTTTGTTTGATAAGCTTCCTGCCTTTGCCCAGCGGGCAACTTGGGCGCATGAGAACTCGTTTGAGTCCTTCGTGCTATTTGCGGCGGCGGCGCTGATGGCGTACATGACGCAGGTGAGTTCGCCTCTAGCGGCTAAGGTGGCGATCGCCTACGTGATTGCGCGATTTTTTTACTCGCTGTTCTATGTGTTCAACGTGCCTTTGGGGCGATCGCTGATGTTTGCGGTTGGCTCTACTAGCATTGCGACGCTAATGATCCTTAGCTTGGCGCAGGTTAGCGGTTAAGTGAACTAGAGTTTAAGTGATTTAGAGGTTGAGTGATCTAGAGATTAAACAGGCTAGAGTTGTAAAGGCTCTACAGAATGAATGTGACCTATGGCTTCCAACTTCTCCTTTGATGTCGTCAGTGACTTCGATCGTCAGGAACTCGTTAATGCGGTCGATCAGACAGTTCGTGAGATCATTGCCCGCTATGACCTAAAGGATACCAAGACCACTGTGGAACTGGGGACAGATGAGATCGTTGTCAATACTGACAGCGAGTTTACGCTGGATGCGATCAATACCATCCTGCAAACTAAAGCGGCAAAGCGAAGTCTTTCGCTGAAGATTTTTGACTATGGCAAGATTGAGTCTGCTAGCGGCAATCGGGTTCGGCAAGAAATTAAGCTACGCAAAGGCATTAGTTCAGAAATTGCCAAGCAAATCTCTAAGCTGATCCGCGACGAGTTTAAGAAGGTTCAGGGTTCTATTCAGGGTGACGCGGTTAGGGTTTCTGCAAAGTCCAAAGACGATTTGCAGCTCGTGATGCAACGCCTGAAGCAAGAGGAGTATCCTTTGGCGCTGCAATTTACAAACTATCGATAGGTCGATCGACAGAACTTGCCGTTCTAAACCCGCCTGTTTTGCCTATCTTTAAACCGTTTTGCCTATCTTTAAACCACAGTCTAAAAACTGAGCGCTGAGAGCAACAGAGCAACTTGTAACGACTCTACACAATGCTCTAATGCCTTGTCTATTTGATTTAGCCCCTGGAACCCAAAACCTGATTGGGAAAGCGTCCATTCAGTGGCATGATATTGAATGAGAACCGCTCAATCTTGATCGATCTGTGCCTAAGTTTTTTTAGCTTTGTCAACCGTCCTGATCTTATACATATCCTGTACTTTAAAACTAAGTCGCCCTCACCCCAACCCCTCTCCCGCTCTGGGAGAGGAGCTTTAAACCCAGGAAACTTTCCGACTCCCCTTCTCCCACGCAGGGAGAAAGGGGTTGGGGGATGAAGGGGCAAAGATTTGTCAGTCAGCCACGGCTTACAGCAGATCGGGCTTGTACAGGTCGGGCTTGCACTAGGTCGGGCTTGCACTAGGTCAGGCTTGCACTAGGTCAGGCGTAAGCAGATTGAGCCTCGCTGTGTTGAACTTCCGATAATTGAGGACGCTTTCAAGGAGAACCATGTTTAAGAAATACATCTGGCTTATTGCGGTTACTCTATTCTTTGCATTCCAGGGCTTTGTGGGCGGAGCGATCGCCACTGAACTAGATGAAGCAACCCGAACGGTGACGCTGAACGAAACAGGCGAAAACGTTGTCTTGAGCCTGAAGCAGGTGTCACAGGGCAAGCGTATGTTTAACTATGCCTGCGGTCAGTGCCATGTGGGCGGTGTTACCAAAACTGATCCAAACATTGGTCTAGACCCTGAAACGTTGGCTCTGGCATCTCCTGCCCGTAATAACGTTGACTCCTTGGTGGACTATATGAAGAATCCGACAACCTACGACGGTTTGGATTCGATCGCCGAGCTGCATCCCAGCACACAAAGCACCGATATTTTTCCTAAGATGCGGAATCTGACGGAAGACGACTTGGTGGCGATCGCCGGACACATTCTGCTTCAGCCCAAAGTGATGGGTCAGAAATGGGGTGGTGGTAAAATCTACTACTAAGTCATCAACTCTTCTTGCTCCTCATGTCTGTGATGCTACGTCGATTGCTCTCTAGGATTTTGATGATGTCGTTGGCTCTTTGCGGCAGTTTAACGGTCGGCAGCTCACCTGCTCAGGCTGCGGTCGATGCCTATGTGCTGAGATATCTAGACGCAAAGGAACCCGTTGAGCTGGCGATCGACGAGACGCGAGAAACCCGATTGTTCTCTGCGACTCAGCTCTCTGAAGGGAAGCGGCTGTTTGGGGAAAGCTGCACAAACTGTCATGTGGGGGGGGCAACATTACCCGACCCGACTCAGCCGCTCTCACTAAAGGCATTGCAAGGGGCAATGCCACCCCGCGATACGGTTGAGAGTTTAGTCGCTTTTTTGCGGCAGCCCATGACCTACGACGGTAGCGAGGAGTCGCCTAGCTGTCGGCAGATCCCCGAAACCTGGCTATCGCAAGAAAAAGTAGAGAACTTAGCCGCCTTTATTCTAAGGGCGGCACAAAAAGCCCCCGGCTGGGGGACTTCTTCCTTTTGATACGCCATGAATGATCGCATTCAAGCTAAAATTTTATTAGAGAAAGAATTCTGCTTAAGTCTCCTGAGGTATTTCATGAAGCTGATTACGAAGGTTTCCCAGAGTTTGAGTCTCGCCCTTTGCGCGATCGCGCTGGTGGTCGGCAGTTTTTTCTTGGCGGTATCTCCCGCCTCTGCTGATACCGTCACGGTTAAGATGGGCGCTGACAACGGTATGTTGGCATTCCAACCTGCTAATGTCACCATTAAGGCGGGTGATACCGTCAAATGGGTGAACAACAAACTCCCTCCCCACAACATTGTGTTTGCCGACAAGGCAATTGCTAATAAGTCTCACGATCAGATGATGTTTTCACCGGGTGAGTCTTACGAAGTGACCTTTGACACTGCGGGTACATTTGATTACTACTGTGCGCCTCACCGGGGTGCGGGTATGGCGGGTAAAATCACGGTTCAATAGCTGAACTGTGATTGAGTTTTGACTGGTATGAGTGACGGCTGTTATTTTACACAGTCGGCTTGTATGTTTTAGCTGGAGCGAAGTCCCATGACGGGATTTCACTCCAGTTTTTTAATGGAAAGGCTGGCAAGCAGTTACGGATTTCCTCAGCAGAAGTTGCCTTTATAAGACAATTACGAATTTTTTGCTTAAATTAGATAAACAGCAGCATTTAGACCGCGATCGCTACATCACACCTGGCTTCTCAAAATTCTGCCCAATAATTCTGCTCAATATAGTTCTACCTATGGCTGTTTTAACGCTCAAGCTTCGCCCTTATTTGCTGGCAGGGCTGTTCTTTAGTTTTTTCCTGGGTGTCGTTATCTTTTCCTCAACCCCCACCATTGCTTCAATGGCTTCTGTAAAGCCGTCCACCGTTTCTCTGACGGAGGGAACCCAGAAAACGGTTCTAGACAACGGTTTAATTGTCTTGACTAAAGAAATTCACACGGCTCCGGTGGTGAGTGTTCAGGTCTGGTATCGGGTGGGATCGCGCAACGAACCTGCTGGACATAACGGTATCTCTCACCAGCTCGAACACCTGATGTTTAAGGGAACTAGCGATCGCCCTATTCAGTTTGGTCGCTTTTTTAGCGCGCTGGGTAGCCAGTCAAACGCCT
>CASBQM010000036.1 GCA_949127645.1 Synechococcales cyanobacterium PMM_0036 | reverse complement strand
GTAAAAACCGCGGCGATAACGGTTACCGGGGCGGAGATAACAGTTACGGCAAAAGCAATACTCAAAATCAGAACACTCGAAACTACAATCAGCCGTGGTCTCACTCCGGCGGCGGCGGGTATAACAATTACCAGCAGCCGCTATCTTACCAACCGCAACAACAGCTCTTGCCACCCGCACCGCCCGTGCTGCCGGCACGCTACCAGGGCGTCCAGGCCCACCTGCCGCCCCAGGGCCACGCGGCGGCTCATTACGCTGATTACGGGCCGGGGCAAGGGGGGCCGTATTACGTGACTTCGCCGGGGCCAATTTACAACCCCCAAGCCGAGCAGCCCAATTGTTCAAAAAACTAGAGCCGGCCACGACACTTCAGGCTACAGTGGCCGGCAATGTTGCGCCTGATAACCCTTACGGCAGACCTAAAGGAGCATTAACGTGCGAGGTAAACGTGTTCGAAAAACCGTCTGTCGCTGTTATAGATACGGGAGCCGGCATATCAGTCATTTCTAGTAATTTAGTCAACCAGTTTAAACTGCCAGTAATCAAATGGGATGGCCCGACTGTGTCCGTACTAAACGGAGACCCACTGACCATACCAGGAGCATGTTTGGTTGACATTAATTTACTGAATATCGCAAGAAAAGTAAAATGTGCTATCGTAACTAATTTCCCATTCGACGTGTTACTCGGGGTTAATTATTTGGAAACTACGCCTTTTTGCATCGATTTTAAACAGCACAGACTGATAAACATGGATCACCCCGCTAAAGCCGGCGTGCCGCTCTATATGGTCACCACAGACACCGTCGGGGCGGCGCAGGGCCCCATAAAGTTTCACCCACTCATGGCAGGTGACGACAACGTTTGGGACGGTAAAAGCGAACGATTAAAAGTTCTGAGCGAACCGACTAATAGCCTTGTTGACCCTTCGGGCGGCACGTTGATAGACTTGAGCGCCCTTCACGACATGGAAGACGACGATAAGGCGGAGATGTGGTTGCCTTCCGCTGCATGTCTGGAGAAAGCGTGGCCTGTGGAAGTGGTCGATGACTCTGTCTGGGACAGCCTGGATATAGGGAAACAATTAACGACCGAGCAACGCGCGACTCTTTTCACGCTACTTCAGAAGTACCCTGAAGTCTTCCCAACCCAAAAAGGCCGATTAGGAAAATGTACAATTGTCAAACATTGCATTGACACAGGTGACGCGAAACCCGTCAAACAGAAACTGAGACGTTTTAGCCAATGGAAAGAGGTCGAAATTAATAGACAAACGCTGGAACTACTTAAGATGGACGTAATTGAACCTTGTCTTAGCGAGTGGGCTAGTAATGTCGTTTTAGCACCAAAGAAAGATGGGTGGAGGATGGCGATCGACAACCGGCAGTTAAACGCAGTAACTAAAAAAGATTGTTACCCAATGCCAAACATTGACAATTTGTTCAGTCAGCTGGCCGGTAGTGGACTTTACACCTCTTTTGACGTGTTTTTAGGTTATTATAACATCGAGGTAAACGAACCAGATAGGGACAAAACCGCTTTTATCATCCCGGGAACCCCTGGTGGGCAATATCGGTTCAAGAGAATGAATTTTGGGCTGGTCAACGCCGGCGCCACCTTTGCACGTGCTGTTGATATAATTTTTAATGACGTCAGAAACAAACACGTACTACCGTACATTGACGACTTTACGACGTACAGCCCATCCAACTTTGAAACGCACTTGGAACGCTTGGAAGATGTTTTGGCGAGAATAAAAGACGCGGGACTGAAAATCAAACCCTCAAAATGCGCTTTTGTTAAAGAAGAGGTAAATTTCCTGGGCTACCGCGTGTCCGCAGCAGGAATAAAGCCAGATGAGCAGAAGTTAAATGCAATACACAAATTCCCACGTCCGGATAGCCAGAAAGGGGTCCGTTCGTTCATGGGAATGATAGCGTATTACGCTCGTTTTATCCCGGACTTGGCAACCGTGGCCGAACCTTTGTACCGTCTGATGGGGAAAAACGCACCATTCTCGTGGGATGACACACAAGAGACAGCATTTGGGATGCTCAAGCAAGCTCTAATTAGTCATCCCATCCTTCGCCATTTTGACCCAGAATTGTTGGTCGAAATTTGGACGGATGCAAGCAAAGTGGGATGTGCTGCCATCCTTATACAAAATCATGAAGGAAAGGGACACCCCGTCGCATATGCCAGCAAAACATTGAACAAACATCAGCGAAACTATTCAGCAACTTGTTTTGAGCTTTGGGCTGTGGTATTCGGGATTGAAAAATTTTGTCAGTACATATGCACGGGTATACCGTTCAAGGTGGTGAGTGACCATAACGCGATTGTGGCGCTACTCAAAACACGCGAGCCGGCCGGCAGGTTAGCACGGTGGATATACCGGTTGTCTCCGTATACGTTTACAGTAGTCTACCGACCGGGCAAGCAAAACGAGCTAGCAGACGCCCTGAGCCGCCATCCAGTACCAACGGAAGAGGCAGACAACATGCCGCATGAGAGTACAGTGTGCTGTTTTTTGGGGAATATTGACATGAAACGGTTGCAAAATGAAGACAGC
>CASBQM010000035.1 GCA_949127645.1 Synechococcales cyanobacterium PMM_0036 | reverse complement strand
GGTCGTGGCACACTGACCAATCGCTTTTGGTGTTGATTAAACTTAGAGACCCCCTTGATTGAGTGCGGCGATTCTGCCTGTATGGCTACAGGATATTTTGTGTATGTGTATTGGTAGGATTGAAGAGGCAGATTTTCGCCTTCCTGATTACTTGTCAGTCGCCTGTACTGCTTGTGTGTTTTCTCACCTGATGAGGCCAATGAGGCCGAAACAGGTGCACTTGTCGTGAGATGTACAACAGTACAACCTTGAGGTGTTCAGGCTAGAGGAGCCCGCCCAAGGATACTGCCGAAGATTGTTCCCTGTGGGGTCCATAGGCGGAGGCGTCATTTGTGGCTTATAAATCTGACAGGTGGTCAGTATTGCCTGTTGACTGAGACTAGCGAGGTGTTTCCGCTCTCAGGTCGTGTGCCGATCCTGACCAGCGTGCCTGGCTTGATCGAGGGCAGGGTCTGGGACCTAAGTGCGTCAGTGCCTCCTGAAGGCCAACTGGTCGCTGTGCAAGGATGGGTGCCTTGAGAGGGCCCAACTTCACACCAGAAGAGGATGCCGTAATGATTGTCCTGTTTGAGGCAAGGGTGAATGGACGGCCGGGTGCTAAGCCGAATCTGGCCTTTTGGTCTGGCTGGCAGCAGTCGCCGCTGTTTAAAACTCGTTCTGGAGAATCGCTTCACAACCACTGGGATCGCCATATCCACCGGGATCATCGTCAGTTTGAAGCAGCACGACTGTCGGCCATACGGTTAATCAAGACTGGAAAAATCCTTGAGACCATCAGGTTGACGGAAAATGCCCTTATCAGGGCTGCGTATAAAAGACTCAAGGAGATGAGTGTACCTCCTGCTGCATTGTTTGGGCGTTCGTGTGACCTCCCGGGTTCAACCGGTGCCGTTTCGTGTGGGCCAGACCTAATATCATCGGCTCCTGTCGGTGTCAAAGGCAGTCCTCCTGGACAGCAGGACGATGCGGCCAGTGGCTCTATACAAGACGCGGGACCAAAGCAGCGTGAAGGAGGCGGTACCCTATGAGTATGGCCTTTACCACTCCACCCGGACAGTCAACGCCTGGCAGGAGAGGTGGTCAGGAGATGGCGGCGACAGCGGGTATTGGAGTGGCCACACCTTATGCCCGTAAGGGCGACAGGTTACGAGTACCGTGGATGAGGCTGTGTTGCCTTAACTTGTCGAATGGTTTTGTGAGTTTTTCCAACTCATACTGGCGTAAACCTCCTGTTGAGATACAGGTTATGGTTTTTTTGTTTTGGCACCTGGTCGGTCTATGGCATCCTTGACGCATGTTCCGGAGGAGTAATGTAGCCGCCTGGACTGTCCTCTTACAGTATTACGTGCAGTCTTATTTTTCCTTTTTTACGGTGGAGAAGTGTTTGAATAACTGGAATTTTAAAACTGTAAAGCTTGAGAAATTGAAAATTAAAACCTGCTCCTCTACAGTCCCCGTCCGTATGCTATTCCCGGTTGCTCGACTGATTAACTTTATATACTAAAAAAATACCACGAGTACTCCATGAGGAGCTTGAAGACCTTAAGGCCAGTGGCGACTGGTGCTTCACGAGTGGGTGTCACGAGACGTAACGCCACGCGGAAAAGAACTGTAAGACAGAAGGCAAATGAAGGACAAGTTGTCAACGGAGTTTGGAACTTGAGCAAAAAGACTCTCTCCCGTGAGGAGCTTGAAGTACTTGCCCTCGGGCTTACCTTTAGCCCGACCCCGCTGTCGTGGCCACCTGTCGGCGTACAGGCTGACTGTGATGAATTCACGCGAAAGTTGCGACTTTTGAAGAAGTTTGCCGATGACACGGCCAAGCGCAAGGCGAAAATGCGCCATCTGCCCTGCCAGACTTCAGGAAATGTACTACCGCAGACACGGGACAGGACCACGGTGCAGCCTGTAGGGCCACGGGTTTTCCCTGTCAAGTCCGGCTTCGAACCTGGCCCTATGATGTGGTGGCCTGACGGTGAAAAATGGCTGAAACAGTTTACTGCAGCCTTGCAGGCCAAAATTCAGGCTGGGGTGCCAAAGACGTCCAACTTGACCAAATGGCAGAAGAAGAACCTCAGAACCCTGAAGGCCCGGCGAGGCTTGGTGATCAAAAAAGCTGACAAAGGGTCGGCGATCGTGGTGATGAACCAGTCCGACTACTGCGAAGAGGCCATGAGGCAGTTATTGAAACCTGAATATTACCAGGAGATTAAAACATCCCTACGTGAGGAGAATGCCCAAGAGGTGCGGGACATTTTGACCTACATGGAGGCGTGGAACGTGGTGGACATGAAAACCTTGAAGTACTTGAGCCCTCCAGGAGAGCCCAAACACCGGCATGCTTATTTCCTGCCCAAAATCCACAAGGAAAAGTCCAAGTGGTGGCGGACGAAAGCACTCGGTACCTTGATACCTCCAGGACGGCCCATCATCAGCAACGTTGGTTCAGAAACATCAGCTACGGCAGAGTTTTTAGACTTTTGGCTCCAGCCGTCCTCAAGGACGTTACCTGCCCTGGTCAAGGACTCGTACGATTTCATCGCGCAATTGGACCAGTCCAGGGTTCGTTCGTTGAATGTCACACTGGTGACTGCCGACATCAAGGACCTGTACACAAACATTAGCCAAGAAGGGGCAATGAAATGTATGAGCGACTGGATTGATGAAGAGAGTGACATTTATTCATCTCACCTGCGGGTGGCACTGAAACGCCTGATGAGGCTGCAGTTGTGCAGGAACGATATTGAATTTGACGGGCGGTTTTTCAGACAGGTGCTTGGTGTGTCGATGGGGTGGAGCCCAGCTCCGACTGTTGCCAACTTTTTCCTACGAGCACTTGATCGCTTGATCCTGGACAGGAATCCCCTGGTCTACTACAGGTTCATTGACGATGTGTTTCTGGTGTGGGACAATGGGCGCCCAGGGCTTGATGAGCTCATGGCTGCGGCTAATGCCTGGAACCCACAAATTCAGCTGCTGTGGCAAACTGATAAAGAGCGAGCGACCTTCCTGGATGTGGAGGTCTATACTGACCCCCGACAGGATACCTTGAAGCACCGTGTCTGGTTCAAAGAGACCGACACTCATGCCCTTCTCCACTCGACTTCATGTCATGCAGCCCATACGTTTCGGGGCATTGTTAAATCACAGCTCATCCGGTTCCACAGACTGTGCACAGACAGGGCGGATTGTGACAAAGCTATCGAGACTTTGTTTGAGGTTTTGGTCTGCCGGGGTTATTCACCAGACTACCTGTCGGCAATCAGGATTGGGGTAGCAGTTGGAATGGAGACTGGTGTGCTCGGAGCGCTACCGGTAGCCCTTGTGGCGAACTGGCTTGTAGGTGGCCAGGAGACATGCCTTCCGATATGTGTGCCCTTCTCCCCGGAACTGAGCGGACTGGCCCCGTGGATCCATCAGCAGTGGGGAGACCTGTTGAGTAGGTTGCCACCTGATCAGACTTGGCTGCCTAAGAGCCTCACGGTGGCGTGGCGGAAAAATGATACCCTCAAGGACCTGTTGGTGCGTTCGACCTTTTCCCGAACATGATCAGGACACCAACGCAAAGGGGTGGGGGTGAGATGCTTGGCGACCGAAGTTTGTGACGCCTCGGCGTGCCTTCGGCACGCCTCGGCATTAATCAAAACCCATCAATAAATGTGCACCGGTGTGCGGTGTCCGGTACGGTGTGCGTACTGCCGGGGTCAAGGGTCTGACGATTGCCAGTCACCCTCGAGGTGACTCTGGCCAGGAGTACGCTGCCGAGTCGGAAAACCCCGGTGGGGCAGTTAATGTACCAGGCTAGTGAATGCACACGCAGGCTCGGGGGTTTGGAGTAGCTCCCGGCTCTCCCCGACTTGATCCGGGTGCAGGGTCGTTCGTACTGTCCTGGAGAAGGTTTATGGAAACGAGTTCTGGGCGAGAGTCAGTTTGTGGAAGGCGGTCAGACGCGGCTGACGATGTTGAAGTCTGGTGGAGTAAAGTTGCCTGTCGTGGAACTGGACTGATGCGTGATGTTTTGATGCCGAGTACGCCCGGATGTTTGTCCTGCCTTTTGCTTTTGAAAAAGTACAGAAAATGTCCTGTTGGTGTACAGGTTGCTGATGAATTGATGCTTGACAGTGGGTCTTCTGAGACGGGAAGGATTCTGCCTGGTGGTTACAAGGAATGGACTGCACTGTACTGTGTGCCCTCACGGTCTACCTGTCGCGCTCGTGCCGAGAGCGGGCCATGAAATTCGACCCGTTCAGCGTGTTTGCCTGGCGCTCTTACCTGACCATGTACAGGCTGGAAAAATCGGTCCTGGTAGTATCAGGCTTAACTGCAGAACAGTTGGCCGACTGGTTTAACACGAGATATTTCACCCGGTCAGCCATCGAATGGGAACTTACCCTACTGTTCAGCTCGACGAATATTCTGTTGGCAGAATTGGCCGGTGACCGCCTGGCCCAAAGGTTCCTGGAAGCGATGCGGACTGCCCTGTATGTCTACAGGGCTGATTTCCTGTCGGGTCACAAGACTTCGTATGTTCCTGTTCATATGCGTCCTTGGGTGTCAAAAACAGTTTTCCGCCCGGGTCAAGGCGTTGGCCATTTCGGTCCTTTTTCCGTCGAGGAATTG
>CASBQM010000034.1 GCA_949127645.1 Synechococcales cyanobacterium PMM_0036 | reverse complement strand
GAAGTACTACAGAACCTGTAATGTGAAATACCAGCCATGGCATTGCAATACGTTGCATCCATGTACCGATCAGAGATACACTTTGTCCGCTGAAAAACAGCCTGTAATTCCTGTACTTCAGTGACCGGAATATAGTTAGAAATGTCCTTGTGGACTTTCTGCTTTTTCTTGACCTCCTTTTCTTGTTGATCGTCTTCATCTAAATCTTTGAGATCTAAATCTTTGAGATCTAGGTCTACTTCGTCATCAGATTCAAGATCGTCTAGAATCTTTTTGCTTTCGGTAGAAACATCAATCACATCCCCATTTTTATCTTCGGGTATGTCAAGGTCTGATGCTTTGACTGTGGAAGCTTCATGCAACTCTTTCTGTAGCATGGCTTTTTCGAGAACGAGGTTATTGTATTCCTCTTCTGGGAAAGCTTCAGAAAACGTGGCTGAGTATTTATCACTGTCAGCCAACAGCCTTTCTGGTTTTACCTTCCCCTTGATATACTGTTCCAACTTTTCATCAATAGATTTTAGGATGTCTTGCTTGAAATTGTGAGAAGGAGTAATCCAGTAGTTAAGTCGCTTTTCGCCGTCTTCTTTCGGGAAGACGACAAAGAACTCACCTTCGTTTACAAATACGTGGGCTACTCCAAACCGACCAATTTTGATTTGTTGGTTGACTCCTTTGAACTTTGCAGATAAAAGAGACAAGACTTCCGAAATCTTTTTGGGTTCTACTTCTTCTCCTTCTATCGCAAGCTTTGTGCTTTTTGGGATATTCTCTGCCAGAGCTTTGTCGGCTTTGACAGTTTCTATCAACAAGGCGTACTCCTGGATTTCTGCCTTTAGTTTTTGTACCTTCCTTTTTATGCTTGCGGCTTGCGTTAAATGTGAATTCCTGCGCAAGCTCATTCTATTGAGCCTATCGGTAATGTCAAACAGTTTTTCTTCTAGTGGATTACCAGAAGCTTGTGACCTGATTGACGCAATGCTTAAAACATTGCTGGAAGACACTTCACCTAAATCCCGTGGGATGGCAATCTCATCTGACATAAAGATCTCAAAAGAGATTAACTTTTGCATGATAATTTGCCACATTACGGCATCAGCCCCAGGAACCCCTTTGGCTCCCTGAGTTGCATATCTGAAGATGAAGATCTCCGGTAACTTATTGCCCTGGCGGATTATCCTGCCTTCCCTTTGAGCTTTGTCACTGGGTCGCCAGTTGATATCTAGATGATGCAGGGCTATCATCCTTTCTTGAACGTTTACTCCAGTACCTCCCTTCTCAGTAGAGGCCATAAAGATCCGAACTTCGCCAGAATTAACTTTCTTGTAGAGTTCGGCTCTTTTTTTGTTTTTTGTCCCAGAGTTGCGATCGCAGTCATGAATGAAAGCAATCTGTTCGCTGGGTATGCCCAATGCCACTAAGGTGTCCTTGAGGGCATTGTACATATCTAACCTGCCATCCTGTCTTGGTGCAGAAAAGTCACAAAAAACGGCTTGAGTGCCTTTAATTTTTTCTGTAGCCTTCCATATCAAGTAGACATTGGTGGCACATTGGTTCAATTTTGAAGTGGGATAGTTCTTCCCTTCACGGTTTCTGAGCCGGATATCTAGAGCGGCTGCTCGACCGTCTGTAGTTATGGACAACCTATTGTCATCCTTTTTGTCTACTAAATGGGCTTCGACCAGTTCATATCTCCGTACCAGCTTATGCAAATATTTTATTTGCTGTTCGTTGGGGGGTACGGCGACATCAATTTCTCTAAATTTTGGAACTGGTAATTTCAGCTTATCTTGCGAACAAACGTCCATTACCGTCCTAAGCATAGAAATAAATTCTGGTGCCATGATTAAGTTTCGGCATCGGGTCTTCACTTTGTACCCAGTTGGAGACAATTCTGACTCAGAGTACACTGAGAAGAATGTGGATAAGCAAGCGTCAAAATTAGCCATTCCCATCTGCTTTAGTTGGTCTAGCATCAAGTAACGCATAATTGTCCATGATTCTGCCAAAGTATTTGATACAGGCGTTCCTGTCGCAAAGATGACCCTTCCTCCTTGATCTAACAACCACCGGAATTTTATAAAAGAGTCCAATGCTCTTTGTGAGTCGGTGTTTGGTAAACCTGCTATATCCGTGATTTTCGTCATATAGCCTAGGTTCTTGAGGACTTGTGACTCATCGAAGAGAACTACATCAACACCAAGGTCTTCAAAAAAGATCACTTGGTCTTGGCTATTTTCTACAGTCTCAACTCTTTCTTTGAGAGTATGAGCCGCTTTGATAGCATCTTTTATCTCCTTTTTCTTTGTTTTGGAGATTTTCTTGGTTGAGTGAAACCCTGCGTTCAAAAGAGTTCGTTCATCCTCGCGTTTTTCTTTGAGCTTCATTACTTGACTCAAAGCTTGACGCTGAGAATTATCCGGACTGTCTCCTTTTAACTCAGAGATGCATTTTTTTATTTCTTCCATTTCCTCGTCTATGTATTTCAGCCGAGTGCTGGGAGAAATGGTTATCCCAATTTTCCACTGACTATGGGATATGATGATGCAATCCCAGTCACCAGTGGCGATACTGGTCACAAATCTTTTTCTTTGGTCTGGAGAAAAAGACTTCTCCTGTCCTACCAATATTTGAGCATTTGGATAAAGCCATTTGAATGCATTGGCAATGTCCGTCACAGTGGAGTTTAGCGCGACGAACATAGGCTTGTAAGATAAGCCCAAGCGTCGCAGTTCCATAGCTGCGCCAATCATTGCGAATGTTTTTCCGGCTCCGACCACCCAAGCTAGCATGGTTGCTTTATTTTGAGTGATCCGCCAAATACCATCTTTTTGGTGCGGTCTTAACTCAACGTCTGGATTAGAACCAGGCAGGGTTAAGTGCGAACCTCGGTATTTTCGATCAACTATCTTGTTAAACTTTGTGTTGTACAAAATAGTTAGCTTGAGAGCGCGATCGATATCGTTCCAGAGCCAAGACGAGAATTTGTCTTTTATCTCTTGGAGCTTTTGCTTTGCTCCCTCTGTAGCCTCATAGTTTACATAAGAGGCTTTTAGTGTTGCGTTCCATTCCTTAATGAGAATGGGTTTTAAGTTCAAACCATGTTCTAGAATCTCCATTCCTGACATCTGGCTTATGCCATACTGCACAGTAGCTAGGTGGTTACTAGCTCTGATTGAACCGATAACGAAGTACGTTACCGATATCGGTTCAAACTGTATTTGCAAACTTTCGTCTGCAAATAGCTCTTTCGCAAAAGCTTCGTAGTAGCAAACTGGTATCCAGCTTGCCCCTAAGTTGACATCTATGCTTGCATAAATGTCTAGAATACATTTTTCTTCTCCAATCTGCGATATTACGTCATTTCTAAATGCAGAATCTTTTGGAGGAGTCAACCATAACGGCTGAACTGACTCCAATGCCTTCACATTTATTTCCAAGTTGCTTTGGAGTAGTGCTTGTTCAAGCTTTTCTACAACTTTGCCAGCCAAGTATTCTTCTTTAGTTACCCAATCGTGTTTGTCTGGGTCAAAGAATATTAATGGTTCTGGGTTTGATTGCAGTTCTAAGACTGTATCTTCAATCGATTTATCCATTAATGACGCAATGAATTTTATATCTATGCGTCCTTTATGGTTTAACGACTGCAATAGTGCATCTTCTGGTCTTTCGCAAGACTGGGGTTCAGCAATCCGTTTGCCTGTTCTTTTGAAAAAGATGTCAGCCTTACGGTAATGCTTTTTGTGTTTTACCAGGTTTTCCATCCCTGGGTATTGGTTGTTTTGGCATTCTATTTCAAGTGCCAAGATAGTGTAGAATTTTGGATCTTGTCCAAATAAATCTACATTAATCTTTGAGTTGATATAGCCATATTTGGCTATAAACTTTTCATAGGTTTGATTCAGGTTGTGCCGAAGGCTTATCAGATATTCGTCACCTTCTTTTTTTTGTGCTTCAAATATTTCCTTTACATTACCGTAAAGATAAATAAAGTCCCGCACTTTGGTAGAAAGAATGTCACTGACAAGATTTAGGCTGAAATTGCGGTATACGCAAATCCTTCCTTCAAACTCAATAAACTCTCCATCATTGACAATCCCCATTAAGGATGGGGGTAATAGTCTGGTCAATGGTGGTGTTGAGTCAGGTTTTGCTGGAATGTATTGATCGGGATGGTCAGAAAAAATCTTCCTGATTGCCTGATTTAAGTCTTGATCGTCCCCTTGTAAAGCCATGCGATCGCCTCCATAAAGGGTATCAACTGCAAAGCTTCCAAGCAGATTTTCCAGATTCAGAAGGTAATAAAGATTAATGGCACAGTGCCAAGATTCTTTAGTTACTCCTTTTTCTAGCAACAGTATTTGGAATTGTTTTAACGCTATCTCCTTGTTCCTTATTATTGACCTTTCAGATAGCGGGAATTCCACATTGTCATAATCTATGACTGTTGTTTCGATAGGTGGTAATGATGACTTTAAGTCATCAAAAGTCCACCCATCAAACTTGTCCGATCGTCTCCAGTTGACGGTATTTACTGGTTCTTTGTTTTTACGCAAAACCAATATGTCGCTGGTAACTTCTGTACCGGAGAAAGTTCTGAACGCTGTATTAGGCAACCGGATAGCTGTAATTAGTTCAGCTTCTTTATAGATCCGGTTTCTAACCAACTCATTAGAGATTGTGTCCATAGTTCCTGTACTGGTTATCAGCACAAGCAGTCCTCCTTCTCTGACGAGCTGGAGGCTTTTTACTATGAAAAAGTTGTGAATCAACAGATTGGCTGAATCGCTCACATAAGGATCAACCAACTTTGTCGTACCAAACGGAACGTTGCCTATCACCAAATCGTATTGATCTGGTGGGGATTGAAAATTTTCAAACCCAACATTATAGACTTTCGCTCCTTCATTTAAAAGCGAACAAATTCTTGCTGAGATCGGATCTAATTCTATGCAAGTCCAGTCACAATTTATATGCTGTGGCTGATGTTGCAAGAACAGTCCGTTCCCGCAAGACGGCTCTAAAACTTTGCCACCAGTGAAACCCATTGCCATCACTCCATCCCAGATAGCTTTTATGACTTCTGGTGAAGTATAGAAACTATTTAGTATGGATTCTTGCGCAAAGGCTATTTCTTCCTTGGTACAAAGCTTTTGGAGTTCTTCGTAGGCTTTCACAGTCCACGAAGAACTCTTACTGAAAAGGTCGGAGCAAGAGCCCCAACCTTTAAAAGATTTCAGCAAATCTTTTTCTATTTCGCTTAATTTGCGATTGGCAACTAAATTCTTCATTAATTTGATTACTTGAAGATTGTTAGCCGCGATTGTTTGATGAGACATTGCGTATTTTCTGTTGTTTGGTATATCTCTATTTTAACAAATTCTATTGTAAAATAGAAAATAAATAGTATAATAAGAGTAACATTTAAGGAAACGCATGAACATAGAAAATATGCAAGAGATGATTGACTTAATTAATCATCTAAAGGCTACTAGTCTTAGTATTAAAAAAGAGAAAGACACTATTACATTCGGGGTTACAACTGAATATGGTAGTGTCTTTAGAATTTTTGAGGATATCAACAGCGGAATTATCGCAGAAAGCGTAATTTTAGTCAACTCTTTTTCCTTAATAAAAGAGGATTGCGG
>CASBQM010000033.1 GCA_949127645.1 Synechococcales cyanobacterium PMM_0036 | reverse complement strand
TGTCAAACCCAGCCGCCAGACCGATCGGATTGACAAAGGGCAAACCCCAAAGCTGTTGTTCTAGTCTCGGATGCTGAAATTGACAGGAGCGCTGAATTTGCTGAGAAAGCCGCCCGGAAACTCCACGCTGCTCTGCCAGCCAGCTCAAGAGGCGTAGCGTTTGCCGATGTGCCTGCTCTGGATCAACTTTGATCCCAGAAAATAGCAGCGGACGTAAGATCGATTTATAGAGATCCAGCTTGTAGGTATCCAGTTGGTAGGTATCCAGTTGGTAGGTATCCAGCTTATCAATATTCAAAGTAGAGCTTGAAATCTAAACTATTCCAAAGATTAGCGTAAATCAGAGAATGGCTTTTTAAGGCACAACAGAATCAGGTTGTGTAAAATCTATCCGATCGCCTCACCAAAGATGCGAACGAAGCAAAGATAGGAAGGGTCTGCCTAAGGGAATTCTAGAGAAAATCAGCTCTGTAAAATCATGGCTAATGGCGATTCGTCTCAGCTCTTCCTACCGAAGCGCTACAGAGTATTATCAAGAGCATTGCCGACATTAGGAAAATTCACCGGGCAAAAACAGCACCGAGCAAGAACAGCACCGTAAATTCCCGCCAGTTGACTTATATCAGAGGAGCATTCGGGCGGCAGGAGTCAAATTGGCATGGGTTTGCAGAAAGAACCGTCAGGATATGAAAAACAATTAGTGGCATTAGGACGCGTTCTTCAAGCCCTGCGGGAAGAGGGAACGGTTGATGGCTTGATTAAAATGGCGCTGGGCTATCTTCAGGCTGAGTTTAACTATGCTCTGGTTTGGATGGCGCTATACGATCGCCCCGAACATCGCCTCCTGGGCAAAGGCGGGCACGCCCCGGCGGGTGACGATACTTTCCTCAAGCAGCGCTTCAGCCTCAGTCCAGGAGACTTGCTGGAGCAGGTGGTGATTCAGCTCCGCCCGATCGGCGTTCCCGATTTGCGCGAGGAGTCCAGAGCCGGAGAATGGCGTAAAGCCGCCCAAAAGTATAGCATTCAGGGCACGATCGTCTTCCCCATTCGCCATAAGAATGACTGTTTTGGTCTTGTACTGCTAGGTTCTCCTCTTTGGGGCACCTCCCCCCACGCCGATGAGAAAGCCAGACTGTCGATGCTGCTAGGGTCGCTAGCCGATGGGCTTCATCAACTCGCGGGTGAGCAGCATCGCCAGCAGGTCAAGCGTCCTGACCAGCCGCTCTTAAGCCTGTTGGCAAAGCTGCGATCGCTTCCTAACCTCAAAAAGCGTCTGGATGCCGTCATTGATGAGACGCATCGCTTTGTCCAGCCCGATCGCACCAGTGTCTACTGGTATGAGCCACAACAGCGCTACTTTTGGAAGCGCCAAGGCAGCCGCGCCGCTGAAGGGAATGACCTAAAAATTCCGGTTCAGGAAGTCAACAGCTTCTATCAGGCGCTAACGGCAGACCAGGTGATCTCCATTGGCGAGGCTCAGAGTGCGATGAAGTCAGACCTTACAGGACGCATCATGCAGCATCTCCAGGCGCGATCGCTCATCGCCGCTCCGGTGCTTTACCAGGGAGAGCTACGCGGCTTTCTCACCGTTGAAGGCAATGAGGCTCGCCTCTGGTCAGAAGAGGAGAAAAACTTTGTCCGAGGTGTGGCGCAGTTAGTCTCTCTGGTGGCTCCCCTTGAGGAAATGGAAGCCACCGTTCAGCAAGTCAAGCTTGATCAGGTCTTGACGGCAGAAGTCACGCGCGCCCTCTACAGTGAGGAAGATTGGAAAGCCACCCTGCAAAAATGTGCCGATCAGGTGTGTCAACGGCTTAGCACAGAACGGTTTTTGGTTTTGCTGTACGACACAGACCTGAAAAAATTTGAAATTTGCTATCAGCAGCAGCCCAAACAGCGCCGTCCGATCGCTCAATCCCTAGAAGATCTGAACCCTGTAGACTGGCAAATGCTGGAACGCAGCACAGAAGCCGTCGCCGTAGAAAACCTGGAAACTGACCTGAAGCTAATGGCATGGCGGCAGGTCTTTCTAGAATCAGAGGTGCGATCGCTCTTGGTGTGCAGCACTTCTATGGGTAAGTCGATCGAGGGCTTGGTGGTGCTGGGGCATGAATCTGCTCGAAGCTGGAGCCGAGCCGAGCGTGATTTGCTGCGCGTCGTCAGCCAGCAGATTGGGCTGCTTTTACACCAATTTCAGCTTCAGCGCCAAACCGATCGGCTGCAAAAAAATTATCAGGCTGTGCAGTGGGGGCTGACTACAATGCAGCAAACCCATCAGCTCGATCGCCTAGAGCAAGCCGCGACGCAGCAAATCGCCCAGCTTTTGCAATCTCCTCTGGCGGTTCTAATTACCTGGCTACCGGGGCGCACCACAGCTCAGCTCACGGCACCCGTCGTCTCTAAGCGTCAGTTTGAGGTGGCGATCCAGGTGCCTGTGCCTGTTTACACAGATGTGCTGGTGCAGTGGGCACTGCAAACCGACGGATTTCTAACCGTGGGCATCCATGACATCTCGCCGGAGACGCGCCAGTGGCTTTGCGGTGCTGAGATTGGTCAAGTTCTCGTGCTGACCTTACGCACCGCTCCAGAGCATGAGCCGACCGGAATTATTGTGGTGGGTGACGTTGCCGATCGCCAATGGTCAGAGCAGCAGATGATTGCCTTTGGCACGCTCACTAGCCAATTGGGTTGGGGTCGCCGCTATTTGCTAATCGCAGAAACCCTGTTTGAGCAGCGGGAAAAGCTAGAGCAGCTCAACTGGTACAAGCAGCGCCGACTGGAAGAAACCTATCGTATTTTAGGGACGGGCGTACGGCGGCTCAACGAACTCAGCCATCAAAAAGAGGGCACGTCCAGTATGCGCTACCAGCAAATTTTACGGCATTTGGGCGGAACGCTAACGGCATTGACTCCCGTACTAAAGCATGAGCAGTGGCAATTTCAAGGCGACTATGAGACGATTCCGTTAGCCAGTTTGCTGAGGCGATCGCTCGAACGTCTGGATTCCCTCATCAAACAGCGGCAGATTTGGTCGCAGGTACACAACGATGCCAGCGTTAGCATCGGCGGCGATGTTCCCAAAATTGAGTTTGTTTTGCTAGAGGTTTTGACGGCTGCCTGTCAGCGTTCTGTCGCGGGTGGACGGCTAGATATCTGGTGTCGCCAGGTCGATTCTCAATGGCTAGAGCTATCGATTACAGACAATGGCATCATTGAGCCAAGGCTGCTAGAGGAGCTGGAAATGGGGCGATCGAGCGATTTGCTGGTTCCCTCTACGCTCGAACATCCGCCCGGTTTGCATCTGGCAATCTGCAAAGCCATGATGGTGCAAATTGGCGGTGAGTTTAGCTTCCATAAGCTGGAAGATGGTCGTCTGTTTAGTCGTCTCCTGTTGTCGATCGCCACAGGCACAGCCCTTCACGCAGCTCGCAGTGAGGGCGAAATCACAGGCTTTTTCTAAACTAAGGGATAAAGATGGTAATTCTAATCGTAGGAGTTTCTGGATCGGGGAAAACCACGATCGGCAAAATGCTAGCAGAGTCATTGCAGTGGCAATTCAGCGATGCCGATGATTTTCATCCGGCGGCAAATATCGAAAAAATGAGTCGTGGCGAACCGCTGGACGACGGCGATCGCCTTCCCTGGCTACAGGCTATGCAAAAGGCGATCGAGCAATGGCTGAGCAAAGGGATTCATGCGGTGCTTGCCTGTTCTGCCCTCAAATCTGAGTATCGGCAATGGCTTCAACCATCCGAGCCAACTGATCAAGTGAAATGGGTTTACCTCAAAGGCTCATTTGAACTGATTCAGCAGCGCCTTAACCAGCGCCAGGGGCATTACATGAAGGCGGATCTACTGCAAAGCCAGTTTGATGCTCTGGAAGAACCTGAGAATGCACTTGAAGTAGATATTACTCAAGAGGCTGGGGCGATCGTCCAGCAAATTAAATCTGTTCTAAATGTTTAGATTTGAGTCTCTAGAACGGGATCGACGGGGCTCGAACCCGCAACTTCCGCCGTGACAGGGCGGTGCTCTAACCAATTGAACTACGATCCCACGTAGTGTGCGCTTTTCAGCGTTGGCGCGTTTTCAGCGCGATCTCCATATTTACCCAGTAATCAGATTTTGTCAAATGCTTCGTGTGAAGTTTTTTATCATGGGTTGTGAATCCACCCTGATACAATTCGATTTGCGGCACTGCTAGCGCGTTAAGTTCCAGCACGTTATCGGCATCGCCCTTACTCTGTCAAGATTTTCACTCTGTCAAGATTTACTGTACCCATGACCTCTTCACCTCATCCTCTGGAATCCGTTTCTCTAGAAAGCCCTCTAGAAGCCAGTTCTTCAGAACCCAATCTGCTAGAGCAGCATCGCCAGCAGTTTCCGGCGCTTGCCAATCTTGCCAATAAAGCGTATTTCAACTATGGCGGACAGGGAGCTATGCCCCAGAGTGCGATCGCTGCCATCCTTAGCGCCCATGAGCATATCCAGCAGGTGGGACCATTCTCGACCGCCATCAACGACTGGGTGACAGAAGAAATGATCCTCATGCGAGAAACGATCGCTGCTGAGCTGGGTGCAGCCCCCGGAACGATTGCTCTAACGGAAGATGTGTCGATCGGCTGCAATATCGCCATGTGGGGGATCAATTGGCA
>CASBQM010000032.1 GCA_949127645.1 Synechococcales cyanobacterium PMM_0036 | reverse complement strand
GTTGAGCGATCGCCAGCTTGCCCTACAATCCGCAGAACAGCATCTTCGAGACCTGAAAAATCAGCAGCAGCGATTTCAGGAGAAAGTCGAGCAGTCTCAACAGCGGCTCCAAGATTGCCGCACTCAGCAAACCACTCAACTCAACCAGACTTCAGCCTTAGCAACCCAGCATTCTGCTCTAACGGGGCAGATCACTCAAATTCAAATCAGCCTCACCGCTCTAGAAAAAACCCTTGCCTCAGAAAAGCAGGAGCGCGATCGGGCTGAGCGGCAGTTACGAGAGCAGCAAACTCAGCAGCAGCAGCTAGAGTGGCAACTTCAAAAGCTATTAGAAACTCAGCAGACCCGCCGGCAGGAGCTAATCACCCTTCAGGAACAGCTCACGACTCAGCAAGCCGAACTGCCCGATCCTCTGCCCGAAATCCCTGAAGAAGTTAAAGATTTGGGCACCTTGCAGCATGAATTGCGATCGCTGCAAAAACGCCTTCAAGCCATGGAACCCGTCAATATGCTGGCGCTTGAAGAATACGATCGTACTCAGGCGCGTTTAGAAGAGCTGAGCCAAAAACTGGGCACGCTGGATGAAGAGCGCACCGAGCTATTGCTACGCATCGAAAATTTCACCACGTTACGGCAGCGCGCCTTCAAGGAAGCCTTTGATGCCGTTAACGAAAACTTTCAGACCATCTTTGCCGAACTCTCGGATGGTGATGGCTACCTGCAATTAGATGACCCGCACGATCCCTTTGGCAGCGGACTCAATCTAGTTGCTCACCCCAAAGGCAAGCCCGTCCGGCGCTTAGCCTCAATGTCGGGGGGCGAAAAATCTTTGACGGCGCTCAGCTTCATCTTTGCCCTCCAGCGCTATCGCCCTTCGCCGTTCTACGCCTTCGACGAGGTAGATATGTTCCTAGATGGGGCAAATGTGGAGCGATTAGCTAGAATGATTAAACATCAAACGCAGCAAGCTCAATTTATTGTGGTTAGCCTTCGCCGACCTATGATTGAAGCTGCCGAGCGAACGATCGGGGTGACTCAGGCACGCGGAGCCTACACGCAGGTTTTGGGGCTAAACTTGCAGCCTCAGAGCGCTTCTGTATGATCACGTCTGTATAATCTAGTTAGCTTGGTCATCTTGCTCGATCCTAATATCACAGATATTTGGCTAGCTAAATGATTGCTGATACATTAAGTTCCTTCGAGATTGGGACTCGAGAATGACATCTGAACAATATTGCCAACGTGCTGATCTGATTGGAACACAGGTGATTACCCGCAATACGGGCAAGCGCCTGGGGGTAGTAAGCCAGCTTTGGGCGGATGTCGATCGCCGAGAAGTGGTGGTGATTGGCGTGCGTCAAAATATCCTATCTGGCGTGGTATCTCAAGAGCAGCAGACGCTTTTGCTAAAGAGCGTTCGTCAGATTGGCGACGTGGTGTTGGTGGATGATGATTCTGTCTTAGATGAGGATATTACCCTAGACAGCTATAGCAATCTGATTAACAGCGAAGTTATCACCGAGACGGGCGAGCTTCTGGGGAAGGTGCGGGGCTTCAAGTTTGAAGCAAATTCAGGTCGCGTTGAGTCTATTGTGCTAGCCTCGATCGGTCTGCCTCAAATTCCTGATCAGGTGCTTAGCACCTATGAGCTGTCGATGGACGAAGTGGTAAGCAGTGGACCCGATCGCCTGATTGTGTTTGAGGGTTCAGAAGAGAAAATGAACCAGCTTACGGTAGGCTTGCTAGAGCGACTAGGCATTGGCAAACCGCCCTGGGATCGGGATGAAGACACGGCTTATATGACTCCGACGGCAACTACAAACCAATTGCCCTCTGGTATCAAAACTCCCGTCGAGCCGATGAGAGCCAAAATCCCAGTGGCTCAGGAAACCTGGGACGATGATCACTGGCAAGAAGTTCAGCCTCGGCAGCAGCCCAAAGTCATGCGTCAGGAGTTGCCTTATGAGGAACCTAAGGACAATTGGGGCGGTCAAGCTGATGTGTATGACGACGTGGAGTATGAAGAAATTCCCAGTGCGGATTATCAGGCGGCTGAGTATACGGGCGATGCCGATGTTACTAATGACGCATGGGCTGACGATGATAACCCTGTACCCTACCGAGCGCCTGAGGTGAATATTCCTGAGCGCAAGCGAGTTGTGGAATATGAGGAAGAAACCGACTATTAAGATGGATGTGTTTAAGGTCAATTAGCAGGGTAGAGAATCCTCACCCTGCCGTTGCAGGTCAAGCTTGAGGTACAACAGGCTTGAGATCCCTCTAATTTCTAAAGCTCACAAAGTTACTTCGCACCCAGCCTTCTGCCCCCGAACTAAACCTGACATAGTACCAGGTATATCTATCGCTCCCTTGCGTTTCACGCAACACTTTATTGTAATACTCCGACTAATCCGTAGTCAGGAGAAGAGGATTCAGTAGTTGGTGCAGAGCGGACGTTAATTCGTGAACCCGCCTGTGAGCCAACCAAAACAGCGGGACGAGCTAATGAGGGCAGCGTCAAAGCGATCGTGATTGTGGCGGAAGCGATCGCTGCCAGTACAAGAGTTTTGATCTTCATGAGTAATTCTCTTAATGCAGGTATTGAATACACGCCTTAAAATTTAATGCTTAGCTTAGGACATTGCACTTCCAAACCATGCCAAGAGGCGATGTGAGCTTAAGGAAGATACTGGTAGGATCAATAAAAAATCACGCCAACAAACTATACGTCATCCTCCGCTTTCTCTTGAAAGCCCCGGACGATGCGGGATAATTCATTTTTTTCATCTACTGTAATGCGAGAGGGCGAACCGCTGATAATCCCTTCAAAGTTGCGGAAGGATTCCTTGATTTCTGGTCCGTTGTCGGTGATGGTGTATTCACGGATGCCCTTATCATGCCAGGAGCCGCGCATCTTAAACACGTTGATTGCCCGCGCCATCTCGCCACGAATCTCAACATATTGCAGCATCAAAATCGTGTCGGTAATGGTGGAAATATGGGAATCCGTGATCGAGTTTGACCCCATAAACTGATCGGTGGTATTCGTGAAAAAACCCGTAATTTCTTCCTGCTTGGCAAACCCCGTTACGCCAATTACAAACTGACGGAAGGCGTTATTGCTCACGCCGCGTGCCAGTGCCGAGAGAGAGTCGATCGCAATTCGAGACGGCTTGAATTCTGAAATTTCAGATTTAATAATTTGCAAATGGTCTTCTAACCCAGCCGACTCTGGATAAGCGCAGAGAATCTTCAGCAAGCCCTTCTGCTCTAGGTCTTCAAAGTCGATGCCCCAGGAGTAGGCGTTGCGAGAAAGCTGAGCGCGAGACTCTTCATAGGCAAACAAAATCACCCGTTCGCCCACATTGCAGGCATCCTGAAGAAATTTGCTGACCAGCAGCGTTTTTCCTGTCCCAGTTGCGCCCGTTACCAGAATGATGGAGTCTTTGAAGAAACCGCCGCCGCACATACCGTCCAGGGTTTTGACCCCAGAGGAAACCCGGACATTAGACGATCGCTGCGTCAACTGCATCGCCCCCAGCGGGAAAATATTTACGCCATGATTAGTAATTGTGAATGGGTATTCGCCCTTCATATGGGTGGTGCCGCGTAGCTTAAGAATTTCCATGGTGCGCCGACGGCGTTCGCCCTCCAGGACATTTCGCACAATGACGACGTTATCCGAAACAAACTCTTCAATGCCAAACCGAGCGACTGGACCATATTCCTCCACACGCTCAGTTGTCATAATAGTCGTCACGCCGACCTGCTTCAGGCGTGCCACTAGGCGAAAAATCTCGCGCCGAACTACGCCTACCGCATCATATTGCTGAAAAACGGCAGTAATTGAATCAATAGAGACCCGTCTGGCTTTATATTTACGAATGGCATACTGAATCCGCTCAATCAGCGCTGACAGGTCAAAGTTACCGATGACATCCTGCCCTTCTGGATCAGGGGAGGCATCCAGGATAAACAAGGTGCCTTCATCAATCAGCTTTTGCAGATCCCAACCAAAGCTTTGGGCGTTTTTAATGACGTCTGCCGGGGATTCTTCAAAGGTGACAAAGATACCTGGTTCATCAAACTGAGTGATGCCGTGGTAGAGAAACTGGACGGCAAAAAGCGTTTTGCCTGTTCCAGAAGTGCCGCTAACTAAAGTGCTTCTGCCTACAGGTATCCCCCCATGGCTGATATCATCAAATCCTTCAATCAGGGTGCGAATTTTTTGAACCCCAGCAGGCGATCGCTGCAACAGTTCATCCTGATTTACCTGGGTCATACGTCGTCGCCTTAAAAAAGAAGAGATAGAAAATGTAATGAGTTAAGGATTTAACGACTCGTCTTCCTGCAACTCATCGTAGAGAAGATCAAGCCCAATTAAAACCTGTTCTCGATCGCTCAAGTCACCAATGATTTTGCGGACGGGAGGCGGCAAGATCTTAGCTAGGGTAGGAGTTGCCAGAATTTTATCTTCTTCTGCAAGCTGAGGATTCTTCAAAACATCAATCACCTTGAGCGCATACACGCCCTGGAATTCTTTTTCCAAAATATTGTTTAGCGTCTTGAGGGCACGCACAGAATTCGGCGTATTTCCCGCAACGTAGAGCTTAAGAATGTAGGTTTTTTTAAGAGGACGCATAGACTCAATTCACCATACCTTATGTTCTACAGGAGAAAGAAAGATTTGAAGACATCCTCAAGCTGTTCAGACAGTGCTGCTATACCAACCCATTGTTTTAGTTAGTCATCTTTTAGAGGCAGACTCTCTCGGAAGGGAACGGCGATACATTTCGCATAAATGGGCGATCGTATCAATTAAGGTTAATCGGTAATCCTGTAAAATTTCATCACTGCGTCCTTCCAACTTAAGCTGTTTTGAAAATTCATCCATTAAGCCCATATGAATTTCAACAATTTGGGCAACCGGCACATCTGCAAAGAAAGCAATATTAACGAAGTTATCTATTTTTTGATTGAGACCCGCTTCATGCGAGAAGTAAGACAAAACAATTTCACGGTAGTCAGCTTTAAGCTGTTTTAGCAACTCTTCCCGCTGAGGCAAAGACATATGACGAAGGAAGTTCTTGGGGCTACGTTTATAGTAAATACCTAAATACCCGAGGCGCTCCTGCAATTCTTCGGCCAGACGCATTTGCTGGGCAACTAAAGATTCGTGATTAGCATGGGTCTCAACTGAGGCTGGCGGTCTTGATAGCGACTCTGGCGGAATTGAACACGCTGTTTGACCCATGGGCAAGAGCTGAATAAATCTAGTGACGGCAGATTCGATCGCCTCTTCAATCTGGGCGACCTTTTTGAGAGATAGCTCTACTACAGCCGGAGGGTAAATCAGCTTAGAGGCAACTAATTCTTGAGATGTATCGAATTTCGTTAGAATTGCGTCCTTAGAAGCAGGTTCTTGTGAGTTAAGATTCAAGACAACCGCCAGGAAAAAGACAGTCTGCTGCCGAAGCTGGTTAGGCAGAGGTTTTAAGGCAGGGCTGTTTTGAAAAATAAAGTGATCTACATGAAAGTTCTCCTGATTCACAAGATGTAAGAGTTGCATCTCAGAATTGAGTTGAGTTGGCGTGTATCGACTTAGCTTTTCGTTACTCGAATCATTCTTTATATACTCGAGAGACTGGGTCAGGATACCCGTAAAGTCAGTGATACAAATCGCCAATGGAGAGCGCAAAGCCTTAAATATTTACTAAAGTGGATGATCTTGTGGGCAAAGAATACAACCTTTGTGTGAATGTCAAACTTTATAAAAATACCTGACGCTTATTGTAATTGAAAATCGTAATTGAAAGCGGCTTGGCTTCTACAGAGATGTTGGCATAATTTAAGATAGCGTTGTGCGATCGATGTCCCTTGCCTCCGCTGACCTCGTTTTCTAGACAATCTGCCCTAAAGCGAGTTGAAAGCTTACTGCATCTCTAGCACCCTTTGTGGGAGCGGGAATTGAAAGATGAGGGGAAAGGTTTCCAGCCAACCCGTTCAACGCTCTTTTAGTCTTTGGGAATTTGCCCTCTGTAACTGTGAATGGATACTGTCTTGCTCAGAGATTTTTTGGTAGATGTTCCGGTTTGTGCCGAAACAGAATCTTTGTTGCAGATCTGGCAAACCTTTTTGCAAGCGAGCTGTTCCCAAATCGTTGTAACCGATCGCCTGCGTGTTCCCCTAGGAGTCTTGAATCTGCATCGCTTCATGCCATACATTTCTCAAAATTCTGACGGCGATCGAATGTCCCTTGCAACTCTAATCAATCAGATAGGGGCGAATCAGATAGGGGCTGAGGGGCAGTCTTTGCTAGAGGCGATCGC
The DNA here is from genome assembly GCA_949127645.1 of Synechococcales cyanobacterium PMM_0036. GTDB lineage: Bacteria > Cyanobacteriota > Cyanobacteriia > Elainellales > Elainellaceae > Drouetiella. Next base: position 9,957 of record CASBQM010000032.1, on the reverse strand, counting down.
TTCTCTACCGATCGCCTTAACATTACAACAGGTTCAACCCTACTTAGACATAGCAGCTCAGCAACATTGGGTGCTAGTGGATGTTCAGGGACAGTATGCCGGATTGATCGATCGCCTTGCCTTACTGCAACGACTGATAGCCGATCGCCTGATTTTGCAGCCCGCGCTACCAAATGTATGCTCAGATTTCTCGTCTGTTCCCTTGCTCGATCCGCTGGTTGATCTACTAGAGCGGCTTCCCATTCCGCTGATGCTGCAAACTAGCACAGGGCGCATTATTACCCAAAATTGGGTTTGGCGACGACAGGTCGGAGAACTGCAAGATCCAGGGCAAATTCGACAAGAGGCAGCGCGGTTGTTAGAGACGATCGCCCCAGTCGAATACCATTCGGCGGTTAACGGCAGATATCCAGCGGCAGAGGCAGTGGCGCAGCAGGTCGACGGCTCTGAGCTACCCGGATTCTACCCAAGCAGTTGGGATCACGCCGGCAGCCTATTAGAAGGATCACGCTATGACGGAGCTTGTCGCCTCAGCGCTGAGCCAGGAGCTTGTGTCTGCACTTGCCCCATGAAAAATGGGCAAGATCGGATTTGGCAGTTCGTCAAAATCTCTATGGGAACTGTTCCTAGTGCGATGGATGCTAGCTTACTAAACATACCGTCAGAAACGCCCTTACGGAGTATGTCGTCTTTGGAGATGCCGTCTTTATTTAAGCTGGCGACTCTGAATTTTCACCCCGATCCAGAGTGGCGATCGCTGATTCAGACAGAATCTCTTTGGCTGGTGCTGGCTCAAGATATGACTGAGCAGCATCAGGTGGCGAAGGAGCTAACTGCAAAAAATGCCGACCTAGTGCAGCTTAACCGCCTTAAAGACGAATTTCTAGCCTGTGTGAGTCACGAGCTGAAGACTCCTCTAACGGCGATCTTAGGGCTATCAAGCTTGTTAAAGGATAAAATGCTAGGCGAACTCAACGATCGCCAGTCTCACTACGCACAGTTGATTCATCAGAGCAGTCGGCATCTGGTCTTGATCGTAAACAACATTCTAGATTTGACTCAGATTGAGACAGGTCAGCTTGATCTAAGTCTCCATCCTGTTGAAATCGAGACGGTCTGTGTTCGTGCCTACAGCCAGGCTCAGCAGATTCATCGGGTCGAGGCAAGCGGCAAAGCTAAGGCAGTTGGCAAAGCTGAGGGCGATCGCTCAGCACCTCCGTTTAATTTAGAAATCCAGCCTGGGCTTGAGCGGTTAGTGGCTGACGAAATGCGGCTCCGACAGATGCTCACCAATCTGCTTTCTAACGCGATTAAGTTCACAGAAGCAGGTGATATTGGGTTGAGAGTAGAAGCCTGGGAGGGCTGGATTGCCTTTACGGTCTGGGATACCGGGATTGGGATTCCAGCAGACAAGCAGCACTTAATTTTCCAAAAGTTCCAGCAGCTCGAAAATCCGCTGACGCGACGGTTTGATGGCACGGGTCTGGGGCTGGTTTTGACTCAGCGACTGGCAAGAATGCATGGAGGAGATGTCACCTTTATCTCGCAAGTGGGACGAGGCAGCGAATTTACTTTGCTTTTGCCCCCCTGTCCACCTCAGATGCGATCGCACTCATCAGAATCCATTCAATCGGGCGATCGAGCGGCTGAACGTCATCTAGATCGAAGCTTTGAAGAAACTCCAGCCCAGCTCACGACGACCTCTAAGAATCATCTGGTCTTGATCGTGGAGGCAGCTCCCCAAGCGATCGAGAATTTGACCCATCACCTAACTGACTTGGGCTACCGAGTGGCGATCGCCCGTTCTGGCACGGAAGCCTTAGAAAAAGCGCGACGGCTCCAGCCCTGCGCCATTTTCTTGAACCCGATCTTGCCGCTGCTGTCGGGTTGGGATTTGCTGACCCTACTTAAAGCAGACGACACGACTCGGCAAATTCCGACCGTGGTGACGGCAATCCGCCTAGAGAAAAATCTGGCATATCGAAATGGTGCAGATGGTTTTTTGAGTCTGCCTGTCCAGGCGATCGCCCTAGAGCATTGCCTGGAGCGAACGATCCGTTCTCAGGAGGCTAAAGCACCGAAAAGTTTGACCATACTGCACCTGAGGGAACAGACTTTCAACGGAGCAGTGACCTCCAGTCTTACCCAACTGCTTCACCCCCACCCCTATCGAGTACTAGAGGTAGACGACCTAGATCAGGCTGATCTCCTGGCTAGAGTCTGGAAGCCTGACGTGATGTTAATTGACGGTAGCCCTGCCAATCCCCTCGCTTTGATGAATCAATTAAGCCAGTCTGCGTTTTTGGCGGCTCTGCCCTTGGTGACGCTAACTCCAGAGATCACTCAGGCAGCAAATCAGGTGGCGGGGCTTGCGGTTTTTCCCTGCTTCACCACAGCCCAGTCAGGAGTGGCGATCGCCCCCGAAGAAAGTCACCCCATGAGCTGGGTAGGCAACTCAATGAGTCATCATTCCCAGGATTCCACCCTGCTACAAGTGATTCAAATTGCGGCAGGCTTTCAGTGGCAGCCCAATATTCTAGTTGCGGATTTCTCGACTCTGGAGGCGGATTGGCTAGAGCTGGATGGAGAAAATGATACGAGCGATCGCTCCCATCCCAGCGGATTGCAGGCATTAGCACAATACCTTAGCACTGCTGGGTTTCGCAGCACGATCGGCAGCTCTTGGCGATCGATTCTACGGCAGTTGCAGCATCAGAGCGCCGATCTGCTGCTGTTTTATGTGCATACCACCGAGCCACATCCGCTGTTTATCAGAATCTCACAAGACTTGCAACAGATCGACATCAAGCCCCCCATCTTGATTTGGCACTGTAACGCTTACCCTGCCCACGACTCTAAGGCGGCAGCGGAATTTAATGCGCGGTGGGGGACGATCGCTACCCAGGTTTTGCCGCCTTGCGTAGCGATGGTTGATTTACTCGCAGAAATTAATCACGTTCTTGTTAAACAGGAAACGGCACAGGTCGAGCGTGAAAAGCGCCAAAAGTAGCCTCTTGCCTTATGACCAGCCTTTGATTCCTAATTTCTACTCTTCTATCTGGGCACTGCTTGAGAAGGCGTAGCAGGAGATGGATTCGGCATGACAGCGGCGTTAGAATCCATGTGGGTTGACCAATCTGTTGTATTGACGGTGACGACTGATTGGACGCTAGGAGTCGTGTAACCGGGCTTTCCGCCTAAAAAGGTGAACGTATAGGTGCCATTGCCATTGTCTACAAAAGGAGCCTCAGCCGCAGGTCCATGCATTGACGCTTCGGCTCGGTAAACCCCTAAGCCGCCGTTTGCTTTCTCCGCCGTTTGCCGTGCCAAGTTCTTAGCTCGATTTAGGTTGCCTGCCTGAGCAGCCGAGTTCTGGATTTGCAGGTTGAGTGGATTAGTAGGCATGATGGAAAAGGGGGCTTCAGGAGAGGAAGTCTGAGCCTGAGCCATAAAAGGGAAAGCTAGCATGACGGATGAAGCTGTTACTAAAGCTGCAAGAGAAAAACGATTCATATTTTTACCTCATTTTTGTCAAAAGTTGTCCAATGTCCAGTTTTACACAGTCTACTTTTGCTTATTTTGCAGGTTGGGACAGACTATATCCGGGACTGTTTGCCAAAATGCTAAAATCATAGTACGATTGAACTATCATGATTCACCCACGTCACACAATCATGTGCCCTCGTCAAATTGACGAGGGTTTTTCGTAAGATGCAGAAAAATCTAAAGGGAAAAATCTAAAGGAATAGTGAGCGGCCACTGATTGTCTTTGTAGAACAAAACCTGATGGAGTTGCAGAGCGCCGTCCCGAAACGAAGCCTCGGAAGTTTGCAGATAGAGATCCCACATTCGGAGGAAGCGATCGTCATAAGCGGGAGAAAGCGCTTTAATCTCAGCTTTGTTTTTTGTAAAGTTAATGCCCCATTGCTTCAAGGTTTCTGCGTAATGGGGGCGCAGGTTTTCGCAGTGGGCGATCGTCAGTCTTTCTGCCCGCATTGCCTGAGCGATCTCGTACAGATGCGGCAAGAAACCGCCTGGAAATATATATTTATCAACCCAAGCTCCGTTTCTTTCGACTCCTTCAGTGACGATCGTGTGCAGTAAGCCGATGCCGTTGGGCTTTAGCAGCGATTTGGCTTTGCTCATAAAAGTGCCAAAACTGCCCTTGCCAACGTGTTCAAACATACCAATGCTCACGAACTTGTCATACTGACCCTCAATTTCTCGATAGTCTGCCATGACAATCTTGATGCGATCGCCCAACCCCTTCTGCTCAATTCGTTCTTGAGCAAGTTTGCCCTGCTCCACGCTCAACGTAATCCCCGTCCCAGAAATGCCATACCGCTCAGCCGCATAGATCAGCATCCCACCCCAGCCACAGCCGATGTCAATCAGAGATTCTCCAGACTGCAAAGCCAGCTTTCGGCAGATTAACTCATATTTCTGAAGCTGCATTTCCTCCAGGGAGTCGGTTTCTCTCATCTGGTAGCCGCAGGAATACGTGAGGGTACGATCGAGAAATTGCTGATAAAAGTCGTTGCCCAAATCGTAGTGATGCTGAACATTTTTTCGACTGTTTTGAACCTGAGTTGGCACCGTTCGCAACCGTTGCGACACCACTCTGATCATTAACGGCAGCGTCGCTTTATCCCGCGCTTTGTTGTACACCCCATTGCGAAAAAATAGTTGGGTTAGCCCCACTAGATTATTGCTGGCTTCATCCCACCAGCCTTCCATATAGGCTTCACAAAAGCCCAGCGATCCGAAGGTCAAAATGCGATCGTAGGTGTTTTGATTGTGAATGATCAGCCGTAGCTCAGGCACAGAGCCGATCGTGCCAAAATTGAATTCTTTGCCCTGTGGATTAACGACTGTTAAATATCCTGTTTCAATCAGGCTAAGAAGTTGATAGAGGTAGCGTTCGCCACTGGGCAGGTTATTGGGCAGGCTATTGGGCAGGTTATTGGGTAAATTACTGCTAATGCTGTTCATTCTGGTCTATGGCTCCCCAATTCTGATCTTCATTTATCATATGGCTCGATCGCCGCTCTGATGCGCCGCTTACCAGGGTATAAATTCCCCCCAGCAGCACCCAGCCCATAACGTTGAGTCGGGCATCAAAGATCGGCACGTCAAACAGGGCAAAGGCAATACAGCCCCAAAATGCCGCCAGGTAGCCCAGCAGAATTGCGCGATCGCCTCGCTCTAGCTGATGCAAAATTAAGGCTTTGACTCCGCGAAAGCAGAGATAGCCTACCCAAAAGCTAAAGGTAAGCATCAGCACAATGCCGCCCTCGCATCCCCACATCAGCCACAGATTATGGGGATGCCCGACGTAGGTTTCCTGGAGGTTTAGCCCCACAATTCGGGACGGATAAAGAAACTTGTAGTTGCCCAAGCCCCAGCCTAGCAATGGACGCTCTCGCATTAAATCCAGCGCAATTCTCCAGATCACCAGCCGCGATTCATCCGTCCAGTTACCCCACTGCGATCGCCCCCCAATTCCTAGCCAAGCGATGCCTACTCCAATGCCACCCATGCTCAGCAGTCCCCCTAGGACGATCGCTCGACTGGCTTTGGTGAAAACGCCGAAAAGTACAAGCTGTGAAACTGATACCAGTAGACCGTTTCGGGAGCCAGAGCAAAAGATACCCAGTAGATTGATAAAAGTGCCTAAGTAAAGCCATGCAGGATGAGAGAATCTTTTAGGTAGATGAGGGGCGATCGCTCTCTGCCGCCGCAGGTTATGGCAAACAATCAGCCCCAGTCCCAGCCCAAACAGAATCACTAGGTAGGCTGCCAGCGCGTTGGGATGCCCGAAAGTTGCCAATGCCCTGCCCTCATGAGGACGGCTCCGAACCCATTTGACGAAAGGAATACGGCGAATCTGACGCGGAATCCAGCCCACTCTGAGAATATAATCTCCTAGCGCCAGCAGATTGAGCGGAATGGCGGTCAGCACCATGCTAAAAGCCAGCTCTTCCAGCCGCTCGGCTCCCCTTAGCAGATAGGGCAGATAGGCAAACAGCAGAAAAAAGGGTAGATAGTTAGTGAGCTGTAGAAAAGCTTCACCCCGATCGAAGGCAAAAAATCCGCTCAGCACCATCAGACCCGTAATTAGCAATAGCCCATTGCGGGTAAGCTTATCGAGGGGCGATCGCCTCAGAGTGATCAGCAGGCAGATCAGAGTAACCCCAATGCCGACAAGACCGAGGTAGGTCAGGTAGGGCAGGGTAATAAGACCAAATGCAAAGAGGCGATCGTACCCTCTTAGCTGACCCGGTAGCTGACCCGGTAGCTGACCCGATGATTGATGCGGTTCGCTCATGTCGCTTTTAATAAGCGCCTTCCCCAGTCACAACGACCCAAATCGTCCGAGTCAAAATGTAGATATCCAACCAAACCGACCAGTTTCGCACATAGTAAGCATCCAGATTCACCCGCTCTTGGTAGGTAATATCGTTACGTCCCGACACCTGCCACAGTCCCGTTAATCCAGGAATCACCTTCGTGTAGAGAGGAAACTTATCGCCATAGCGATCGATCTCCTCATCCACGATCGGTCTGGGTCCCACCAAGCTCATTTCGCCTCTAAGAATATTCCAGAGCTGCGGCAGTTCATCTAGGCTAGTACGCCGCAAAAATTTGCCAATGCGGGTCACACGTGGGTCGTAACGAAGCTTATGATCTTTTGTCCAGTTCTCTTGCAGCTCAGGATGTTGGCTCAGGTATTCTTCTAGGATTTTGGCGGCATTAGGAACCATCGTGCGAAACTTCCATGCTCTGAAATGCTTGCCGCCTAGACCGATTCGGGTCTGCCTGTAAAAAATTGAGCCGGGTGAGTCCAGCTTAATCAGAATGGCGATCAGGAAAATCAGCGGCAGGATGAGCAACCCGCCCACCAGCGTAGCGGCGAGATCAATGGAAAACTTAGCGAAGCGGGGACCTGGCATTAGCAGTCGTTGGCGCACCTCAAGCCCCAAGACACCGCCCATGTCTTTAGCTGAAACCCAGAGGCTAGAGAACTCAAATAAATCAGGAATAATCAGCAGATGGGCGAAGGCGCTACCATAATCCTCGATTAACCGAATTAGGCGATCGCGCGGAACTCCTGGCATAGCCACGATCGCATAGGGAATCTTGCGGGTACGCGCCAGAGCCGGAGCCATCTCTACACCGCCCACTACAGGCACGCCGTGGAGCAAGCCATGCTTTTTGGGATTATCATCCAGCACCAGTACGGGCTTTAAGCCGATTCCTGGACGCTGCTTCAAAGTCTGGATCACCATCTCTCCGGTCTTTCCAGCCCCCAGCACCATGACAGGATAGCCCCACCAGCGACAGGGAGCAAAAATTAGCCGCACCAGGACACGAAAGAGCAGAACTAGGACGATCGACAGTATCCAGGCAATGATGAATACCTCCCGTGAGTAGATTTCTCCTTCACGCCGCAAAAATAGAGTTGCCACCAAAGCCATGTAGATCAGCGTTGTCGAGAGGCTTGTCCAGCGCAGCTCGTCTACAGGGCTATTGGCAACGCCGGGGTAAAGACCGACGATCGCGTAAGCCAAAATAAACAGAGCTAGCATGGGGCATAACTGCCAGTAAACCGAGGGATGAAACTGTTCTTCCACCAGCATTCGCATTCGAACGCTGCCAATCCAAGCGAGGCTGAGAGCCAGCACATCTGCGCCAATCATCAGGGCAAAGGTAGGCCAAGAACGAGTCGATATGGAAATCGCCAAAATAGCAGGCTGTAAAGCGCGATTAAGTTGCATTGCAATACATTTTCCTCACGCTACTACTGTATGCCATGTCTGCCGCTCCTCTGCTGAAATTTTGTCCATCTCGTCTCGACAAACCCAGAAAACTGCTCACGGAATCGCTCTGGAGCAAACTTTTCAGCATTTTGTCGCAGCAGATCGGTACTGAAGGAGTATGTCCCAGATTCAAACAAGCGCACAGATGCCATCAAGCTCTCCACGGTCTGTTCCGGAAAAAACAGCCCCGTTTTCTCAGAAATCACGGTTTCGGTAATGCCGCCTCTGCCATAGGCGATCACGGGCGCTCCAGCCGCCTGAGCCTCCACGGCAGCAATACCAAAATCCTCAGCCGCCGCATAGACAAACGCCTTGCAGCGCTGCATATAGTTGACGACAACCTCTTCAGATTGGTGCCGCATTAAGTGAACATTGGGCTGAGCGATCGCCGCAATTCTTGACCAGTCGGCTCCGTCGCCAATGACCACCAGCGGCAGCCCCAGCCGATTAAAGGCTTCCACAATTAAATCCACGCGCTTGTAGGGCACAAACCGAGCCAGCGTAAAGTAAAAATCCTCGCGCTGCGTCTTGGGATAAAAGCGATCGACCGATACAGGCGGATAGATGACCTGAGCCGATCGCCGATAGGTTTTCCAAATGCGTTGGGCGACGTAGCGAGAATTTGCTGCAAAATGATCGACCCGATTAGCGCTTGCCAAGTCCCACAGCCGCAGGTAGTGAAGAATTGCCTGAGCGAGGAGAGACTTAAGACCGCGATCGAGCCTTGCCCCCTGCAAATACTGCTGCTGAAGATCCCAGGCATATCGCATGGGCGTATGCACATAGCAGAGGTGAAGCTGGTCGGGGCGAGTGATCACGCCTTTGGCAACGGCATGGCTGCTAGAGAGAATCAAATCATAGGGGGAGACATCAAGCTGCTCGATCGCCAAAGGCATTAAGGGCAGGTATGCCCGAAAATGGCGCTGGGCAAAAGGCAGATGTTGTAGAAACGAGGTTTTGACCGACTTGTGCTGAATAAATTCCCGCAGATTATCCGGCAAAAACTCTACCAAACTAAACAAGTCGGCTTGAGGGTGAAGACCAAGAATTTGCTCAACGACTCGCTCTGATCCTGCGTACGTTACCAGCCATTCATGAATGACTGCGGTTTTAATGCTGCTCTTAATCTTAATGCTGCTTTCAATGCTGTCCATACCACACGCTCCCACACCTGCTCTCCTGTTCAGAGATTGTCGCAGAGTTAGGGAATGTTCCCGCAGTGCTGTCGAAAAGTTTGTTCACTTGTTCAAGCCATAAACTTGCTCAAGCCACAAACAGGAGTGGATTTCACATTAATTCGACTTAGCTTCAATTTGACTTAGCTTCAACGTCCATAACTTTACTCTAGAAACTAATATTCTCAAAGTCAGAATATGCGAGAGAATTCCTGATGCTTCTTGTGAATTCAGCCATTCTCCCTGTAAGCCCAATAATCCTGACAATGTGCCCGCACCTCTGTGGAGATTCAGCAAAGCTTGGCTCAATTTATACTTTTCCTTAAGAGCAGATGGGAAGATGGCTACCGCAATTAGCCCGCAGCCTTTTTAAAAAACGCAGGGTCTGAAGATGAAATGAAGGATAAAGCTCTTTCTCAAAAAGACTGTAAGAACTCCAGCCCCAGTTGGCTCTCTGGAGCAGCCGCTTTAAACTCGTGCGCGATCGCCCTATGATTCCCTCCGCCGATCGCCTCCCAAAACCTTGAAGAAAGGCGATCGCCTCCTAGAATTTGGGCAGTAGGAGCGATCGCACTTCACGCTTTCCTTCGCAGATTTGAAGGGTGATTGGATTGTGCCGAAAAGGAGCTTGGGTTTCTCTGTTTTACAGCATCAAGATAATGTCAAAAACAGAAGCAGTCTAACGGTTCAAATCAGCGGCGGCAGATAACCCTGAACTCAGCACCAGTAGATTTCAACCGTCCGCTGCGCTGACGTGTGTACGCCCAGCATGGGCGTGAACTAATGGGGTGAAAGTCCCCTGGAGGAGAACCAGCGTCCAAATGCTCGAAACTCTTGGAGCCAAGTGACGTATCACTCCTAGCTTAAGGCAAGGGCGCTTCCGCGAGGAAGGGTCTGAAGGAAGCCAGCGGCAAACCGACGAGCCGACGAACAGAAACGTCATAGAAGGCTAAGACCCCTGG
>CASBQM010000031.1 GCA_949127645.1 Synechococcales cyanobacterium PMM_0036 | reverse complement strand
CTTTGTAGGTTTCGCTTCGGAAGTCGATATCTGGGCTGATTTCAAGCTGCTGCATAAATTCTGTTGTCTCCTGGTTCTGATGTGCCGAGTCTCTACCGACCTAAATGTTAACCTGGGCTTAGAGTTTTCATAACCTAAACCCCTCTACCCTCCACCCTACTGGTTTAAAGCAAAAATTTACAAGGACTAGCCACAAGCTATAGAAATTTCTCAGTAGAGCGGGTTAGAGTAACAGCCTAGCTTATCAATAAATTTTGTGGGTTTTGGGAATCACGTTTGCTGCAAACCTTAGCAGCTTGTAAATCAGTCGCTCGTATATCTTAATGAATTCTCGTGATGCTTCCATAGACAGTTCCATACCCGAAAGCCCTGTACCGGAAAGCCCTGTACCGGAAAGCCTTAAGCGATCGCCCTATCTCAAGTTCACCTTGCTGTCGCTGCTGCTATGGCTGGGAGCCGGTTTGGTCATGTTGCCCTTAGCGATTGTCCTGGTGATTTCCTTTGTACCCACCCATTCGGTTGGAGTCGGCGGGCAAACCGGATGGACAGTGACAAACTATCAGCGAGCTTGGAATCAAGGAAATTTTCTGCTGGCGTTTTTTAACTCTACCTTAGTGGCGATCGGGGTGACGACCTTGCAGATCATTACCTCAGCTCTGGCAGGCTATGCTCTGGCAAGGTTGAGGTTCTGGGGGAAACAAACCGTTTTGCTGATTATTTTGGTGACTCTAGTTGTTCCCTTTCAGATTTTGGTGATTCCTATCTTTTTGGTTCTCAAGGCTAGTCATTTAATTAACACGTATGGGGCGCTGATTTTTCCAACCGCTGCCAGTGGATTTGGGATATTTCTTTTAAAGCAATATTTTGAAACCATTCCGATCGAGCTAGAGGAAGCAGCCGCTTTGGATGGTGCCAACCGCTTGCAAATCCTGGGGCTAATCATGCTGCCATTGGCACGACCCGCGCTGGTGACGCTATTTTTATTTACGTTTATCGGTGAGTGGAATGATTTGTTCAAACCGCTTGTGTTTACTACCCGCCCCGAACTGAGAACCGTACAGTTGGCATTGGCTGAATTTCAGGAGCAGTTTACGAGTAGCTGGTCGCTGCTAATGGCGGCTATAGTCATTGCTACCGTGCCCGTCATTGGGCTGTTTTTGCTGGGTCAGCGTCAGTTTATTCGAGGAATTGCCTCTACAGGGCTAAAAACTTGAAGCAGATTTCTTCAAGAATTATTTCTGTCTACTAAGCTTATTGCCCAATATGCAGCCAAAGCAGCAATATTTAGATACTTTAGATGAGAAGGGTGATGTTCCGAACAGGACTGAAGTTAAGTTCTTTAGGTGCAAACCTACTTGACTGATGCTGAGCTTAATCTAATTGAGATGATCTTATTGTCGATTGGTATCTATTTTGCGCCTGGATTCAAATACTTAAGTAAGTCAGAGATTCGTTAAGGCTTTTGATACTACACAATCCTGGTTCAAACTTCAGTTTTATTTGCCATGTTTTATTTAGGACGTTTCTTGCTCCTGAAACGGTTTGAAGGCTGTTTCTAGAAATAGATGTCTTTTCTAAGATTGGTTTTCGGATCTCGTTGCGATCGCCTTGTAGCTCCTTTTGACCGCTCATTCGCTGGACAGTAAAATTTTTAGAGATGATAACTCCAAACGAGTCTACTCAATGTCTCAACTTAGCCAGAGCCCTTGACCTAATTACTGCTAGCCGTACGGTTGGGGGTATTTTCTACGTTTATAATGCGGCAGGGCATTTCAAATCCTGGGAGAGTTTTGTGGCAGAGTATCCTTTGGAGCGGTTGCAGGCAATGGTTAAAAGGCGATCGTTTAAAGGAGCCTAAGATTTTTTGGAACTGCTGTAAACTCAGCCCCATAAACTCAGCCAGTTCAGCTATCCTTGAGTAGATTAATACTTAACTCATTTATGAATGCTGCGGTTCTGATTGATCCACTTAATCCTTGGAGTCTCTGGGTTCCTTTCGTGCTGCTGATGATGATTGGGTTAGCAGCTATTTATTTTGTTCGGGTCGGCTAAATGTTCCTAGCTAGCGCTCTATGACACGTTCTCTGGCAGACAGTGCGATCGACCTGCTGATTGAGTTGGCAGAAAGCGGCGAAATCGATCCTTGGGATGTCAAGGTAATTGAAGTGATTGATCGCTTCCTAAGCAAGCTTCAGCCAGAGCGATCGCCAGAGCAATTGAATGCGGCTGGACGTGCCCCCTATGAAACCGACTTATCGGAGTCAGGTCAAGCATTTTTATATGCTTCTGTGCTGCTATTGCTCAAGGCAGATAGCTTGGCTAGATTGGAGGCTGAGCAGGAAATAGAGGTATTAGAAGAAGCTGAGCTAGCGGAGGTCAACGCGCTGCCGCGCCATCTAGAGCGACGGATTCGGCGGCGAGCCGTTGCCCCAGCCGCGCCCAATCGTCGGGTGACGTTGCAAGAGCTGATTGCTCAGCTTAACCTGATCTCAACTGCCATGGCAGATCAAAAGCCGCGCCGTGTGCCTCTGCGCCGTCCCCGTCCTCAGTCTCAGAGACAGGCGATTCGGGCGATCGCGCAGTTAGCGCATCAGGAAAATCTTTTGGAGGTGGCAGCATCTCTAGATCACTTCCTCAATCAATACTGGGAAGACTTAGATCAGCAGCAAAACTGGCTCGACTTTGAAGTGCTGCTTCAGCTCTGGACAGCGGCTCAGCCTCAGCCGTCTCATACGGATGCTGCCCTTGAGCCGACAGTTGAGCCGACGGTTCACGATCGCGTGGGTGCCTTTTGGGCGCTGCTGTTCCTATCGGCTCAGTCTAAAGTCGAGCTGGCGCAGGAAGAGTTCTATGAAGATTTGCAAGTTCGTAGTCTTGCAAATCTGCTAAATGAGGGAGTAAACACGGCACTGATATCACCAAACCTAACGCTAGATCATTCAGCGGATAATTTGGCGTTACTGGATTAACCGGACTGGATTAACTGGACTGAAGCAACTTTTACAGAAAATTTGGGTAAATATCCTCATTGGAACCTCTTAGTACGTTCATTTTTGAATAAAGTTTTTTGTTGAAGTTTACACAGTGCGGTTTTATATGCCAGTTTGTTGAAGCATAGAATTTTTAACGGCGATCGCCTGTGAATTATCGCCTGTGAATCGCATTTGATATTCTGTCTGACTTATTCTTGAACAAGCCAAACGCTAGTTACCTGTTTTTTCACCTAGGATTCCATGTAGATTCTGCAAAACTGCTGGATTAGACCTGGCAATCTCGGAAGATTGTGAAAGACTGGAGGGATGTTCATTCACCGTCCAAATGTACTAAGTAGCCCAGAAACGAGGGATATAAGTTTATGAAAGCCATGATTCTGGCGGCCGGTAAGGGTACTCGTGTTCGCCCCATCACTTACACTACGCCCAAGCCGATGATTCCGATCTTGCAAAAGCCTGTCATGGAGTTCTTGATAGAGCTGCTTAGACAACATAGCTTTGATCAAATCATGGTCAATGTCAGCCACCTTGCTAATGAAATTGAGAACTACTTTCGGGACGGTCAGCGGTTTGGCGTTCAGATTGCCTATTCTTTTGAGGGCAATATTGTCAATGGCGAACTGGTGGGCAAAGCGCTCGGCTCGGCAGGAGGAATGCGCCGGATTCAAGACTTCTCCCCTTTCTTTGATGACACCTTTGTGGTGCTGTGTGGCGATGCCCTGATTGACTTAGATTTGACAGAAGCCGTTCGGCAACACCGCGCGAAAGGATCGATCGCCACCATTGTCACAAAATCTGTGCCGCTTGAGGAAGTCTCTAGCTACGGCATTGTCGTGACGGATGAAACGGGACGCATTAAAGCTTTCCAAGAAAAGCCTGCCGTCGAAGAAGCGCTAAGTACAAACATCAGTACGGGTATTTACATCTTTGAACCCGAAATTTTTAACTACATTCCGGCAGGCGTTGAGTATGACATCGGCGGTCAACTCTTCCCCAATCTGGTGGAAATCGGCGCGCCTTTTTACGGTATCCCAATGGACTTTCAGTGGGTTGACATTGGCAAAGTGCCTGACTACTGGCAGGCGATTCGTGACGTGTTGCTGGGAAGGGTCAAAAATGTGCAAATTCCCGGACATGAGGTGAGACCTGGAATCTACACCGGACTCAATGTGTCGGTTAACTGGGACAAGGTGAATATCACCGGTCCTGTTTACATTGGCGCAATGACTAAAATTGAGGACGGAGCCACCATTATTGGTCCGTCAATGATTGGTCCTAGCTGTCATATTTGCAGTGATGCAACGGTTGATAACAGCGTTATTTTTGAATATGCGCGACTAGGTGCAGGGGCTTGTCTAGTCGATAAACTGGTGTATGGTCGCTATTGCGTAGACAAGAAAGGAGCCGCGATCGATGTTCAGGCAGCCGCGCTCGACTGGCTGATTACAGACACCCGCAAGACAGCCCCCGCTTCTCCTCCCGATGAACATCGCGTCATTGTAGAAATGCTGAGTAGCAACGGTAGAAGCTAGAGGTTTGCTCCTGCTTTTGAAAGGTGCCTGGCGCGCCTTTCAAAATCTACCCCGCAACAACCTGAGCCGTTGAGCGATCGCATTCTACAAACTGAATGAGATCTTGGCGCGGATCGACATAAACGGCTTTGATTTCTAGGCGATCGCCCATTTCCATCGGACGCGTAAACCGCATCGCTAATTCCAGCCCCAGATCTTCTAGCAGCACTAGCCCCAAGCTTTCATGCTCCCGCAGCCAGCGCAACATCTGCGCCTGCCAGATTTCATTAGGGTTGCGCCGCAGATATTCCAGACTCCAGTAGCGGTTGGTTTGTCGTTCTACCAAGGT
>CASBQM010000030.1 GCA_949127645.1 Synechococcales cyanobacterium PMM_0036 | reverse complement strand
TAACTTAGGTGCTAAAACTAATCAAAAATTTGTTCAGATTCCTACGGCACGACTCAAAAACAGAATTGCTCAACTAAGTAAGTCGGCGGGAAAATTTATAAGTATGTAACGAAAATTTAACCAATTTGACTAGAGTTAAATTTAATACGTTGTGTGCTGTAGTTTCCTCTTTTCCCTCTGGCTTGAACACCATCAATTACTGCGTAGGCTAGGTCTAACTCATCATCAAACATTCGTCCTGCTAATTCATCCTTTTTAAGGTGTTGCCACTCTAATTCAATTGGGTTCATTTCAGAACAATATTTGGGCAAAAAGAAGATATATAAACCCATGTCTTCCCACTTTGACCACATCTGTTGGACTTCTTTGCACCGATGTATTGGGCCATTGTCTTGCACGATTACCCTAATGCGTCCGACATCAGCGGCTTCGCGGGCTTCTTGCTCCATCATCTGGATATAAGACTTGCGATTAACACCCCCAATAACCAAACCGTAGACAAAACTGATTAGAGGTTGAAAAAACCCGATAATGCTTAATCTTCGACCCCGACGCTTTGTCTGTTCTAAGCGTTTTTGCCCACCTCGTTGGTAATAGCTGTAACTTGGCTCACTCCATGCACAAAACCCTGATTCATCCAAATACTTCAGGTCTATTTCTCCCGTAGCAGCAGCTAATTCCAACATATCTAGGTCGGCTTGCCTCTCTTCTCGTACTACAGGGTCTTGTTTTCCTTTATGACTCTTCCTGACTCGCTTCCATATGACCCCCTTTTTTTTAGCACCCGTCTTAACCTGTCGGCACTTAGTTTCACGTTGCGATCGCTCTCTAATTTTTGGGTTAATTGAAGACTGTTGTATGTACGTGGTTCATTTTTAAGGCATTCCTCCAAAAAAACGATGTCTTCTTCGGTATACTTCGTTTTTCCCCCTCGACCTCCCAACTCCCAAAGACCCTCTAACCCAAGTTTTCGCCATTTATGTAAGACTTCTCTTACAGTTTGAGCAGTCCAGTTAAAATGAGCAGCTATTTTTTCTACGTACCACCCATGTGCGTTTAACCTAATTATCTCTGCTCGGTCTTTAACCTTCTGTGGTACATCGGCAGTTCTTAAGTTTAACAGGGTTTTGTCTTGTTCACGAGTTAGGAATACCCTTATACGAGCGCCCATATCTCACTTACCTCGGTAGATACATTCTACGTATTTATTTATCTTTACATAGTTTGGTTTTTTCACGTCGTTCTACTTACGTGAAAAAGAAATTAGGGAATCGGCATTAATTTTAGCAGGAGAATGTATTGCTTTGTTGCTCCATAACTTGTCTAAATCTCAAGAATTTTTGCACAAAACAATGCAGGAAACTCAGGGATGGTGGCACAATAAAACGCGAAAGCACGGTTGTAAAAAACGGCAAATATTAACAGTTGGCAATGTCGCAGTAACTTTAAAGCTACCGTATGTAGTTGAACGTCAGACTCAACCAAATAAAAATAAAAAATCTTTACATGAAGGATTCTGCCCATTCTTAAGATATTTAGGAATGTCCGAAGGTTTAACCCCTGGAGTTTTATCGACTATTGCCCGATATGGTGCAATTGCTGGCTCGTTTGAGGCAGCACGGACAACATTAATTGATTGGGGCATAAATATCAGCTTAAAACGCATAGAACGGCTAACATATTACTTTGGTAAAATTGGTATAAATTTACGTGAATCAAAAATAACAAGTTTAGAGCTTGGTAGTTTACTTATGAGTAACATTCTTAAAGGCCAGCGTGTTGTTATTGCTGTAGATGGCGGTCGTACACGGATTCGGATTAATAAAAAAGGTAGGCGTAAGGTTAAGACTAATCGTGTAGGCTTTACAGGAGAATGGATTGAGCCAAAACTATTAACAATTTATGTAGTAAATGAGCAAGGTGAAAAAATCAAGAATGGAGAGATTCCAATTACCAATGATGGAACTTATAAAGGATATCAAGGATTTTTGCAGATATTAGAGATGTACTTGGTTAATTTAGGTATTAGTCAAGCGAAACAGGTTTTATTAATTGCGGATGGAGCAGAATGGATCTGGATACATATTCCCCCTTTACTCAAAAAGTTAAAATGCCCACCTGAAACTTATCAGTTATTAGACTTTTTTCACGCTGCATCACATTTACAAGATTTTGCTGATGCTGCTTTTAGCACAAATAATGAGCGTCAACAATGGTTTCAAAAGGCTCGAAAAAGTTTAAAAAAAGGTCAGGCACTAGATTTAATGAGAAATATGGGTGAATTTATTTTTGAGGCGAACGGAGAACGCCTCAAAATTTTGGTACGAGAGCGAAACTATATTTTAAAAGCTTACCGACGGAAGCTTTTAAAGTATAACGAAGTCGCGTCTCGAAAATTACCTCTTGGTAGTGGTGCTGTTGAAAGTTTAATTCGTCAAGTTGTTAATTTACGTATGAAAGGTAATAGTAAGTTTTGGCTTCAAGATAACGCAGAAATTATGTTACATCTTCGTTGTCAATGGATAGCTAAAAGT